>JASKJZ010000018.1 GCA_030154385.1 Clostridiales bacterium | reverse complement strand
TAATGCACTTCCTACGCCATTTTTCCATTCTTCGGAAGGCATCGTGGTAAAGGTCCAAGATACTGCGGTTTTCCCTGCTGCAATGTATTCATTCGCTGCATTGAGAAGTGGATTCTTTGCTAAATATTCATCAGTAAAGGTAGTAAATGGTGTTACAAATCCCATTTCAATTGCAAGAGAATTTCTTCCTTCGTCACTTGATACCACCCAATCAAGAAAATCAAGTGTTGCCTGAATATCCTCCGGCGCTGCATTCTTGTTTACGCACCAGAAGTTTTCGGATCCGGTGCAAAGACCCTGATTTTCTTCTCCTTCTGCTCCAATGTAAATTGGAAGCATTCCGATATCTTCGTCTGCCACATCATTTCCTGCGATATCACCGTATGCCCAAGTACCATTTTGATAAAATACAGCTTCTCCCAGTGCAAATTCAGAAGCAGCATCCTCACCTGTTTTACTTGAAAGCAAGCTTGGACTGCAGGTAGCATTGTTGATATATAAATCAAAAATTTGCTTGTAATTGTCAAGATACGTTCCTTTAATTGCATCTGTAGAAGTAATTCCATCCTTCTTATATTCATAGTAGATTGGAAGGTTTGCAAGATGCGTCTTAAATCTCCAGTCACTACTGGAATCCATACCAGCAGAGGTAAAGGCCCCTTCTACACCAAGATCTTTTTTATGTGCCTGAATTCCTTCTGCTACGGCTTTTAACTTATCAAAGCTGTTGATTTCGTCTGCTGATTTTACAGCCGCATCTGGAAGCTCACAATATTTTGCCAATAATGCTTTATTATAGATAATACCATAGGTTTCAATGACATATGCAATACCAAGTACTTCTCCTGCATCTGTCTTTAGTGCAAAATCATCGCTCTTTAAATAAGAATATAATTTGCTGTCCTTTAAATCATAGCAGTAATCTTTCCAAGATGCTAATCCAACTGGCCCATTTACTTGGAAAAGTGTTGGAGCTTCCGATTTTGCCATTTCTGATTTTAATGTTGATTCATACGTTCCGGATGCCGCAGTAACCACAGTAACCTCAATGCCCGTTTCATCGGTATATTTTTTTGCCAAGTCTACCCACTGATCCGCCTGCTCTGGTTTAAAATTTAAATAATAGACCGAACCCTTAGCCGCTTCTTTGTTTCCCTCATCACTAGAAGGTGCTGTTGTCTCTTGTGTTGTCTGCGTGGTATCCTGTGCAGTATCCTTTGTCGCAGAATCATCGGTTTTGCTTCCACATCCAGCAAGCAAGGAAGCGGTAGTTGTAAGTGTCAATAATAATGCTAAAAACCTTTTTCTCATAAAAAACCCTCCTGTTATTCCTATGAATTGGTTTGAAAACGTTTCTGGTAACGTTTTCAGTTGATAGCTATACTATAAACCCGTTTTATAGTTTTTGCAAGTGTTTTTTGTATTTTTGTATAAATATTTTGTATCAATTTCCAATCTATTATGCACTTCGTCAATTTTTTACCTACTTCATTTACCAAAGATAACATTGTTAGACATACAGAGAAACCCAAAAAAATCGCTAACTGACACAGATTTAGATAATGTCCCTTCCGCCAAATATCTTGACATATTTTATCAGCAGAGATATAATAACAGTAACTATTATCAATTACTTAGTTTTAGATTGGAGGTAATTATGGCAACAATCAAATATAGTCGACAGCGAGAGGCAATTCGAGAGTATTTGGCGAATACCAATACCCACCCAACCGCCGAGATGGTTTACAGCCATATTCAAAAAATATATCCAAATATTAGCCTCGGAACCGTATACCGTAATCTTAACCTACTGGTGGAACAAGGCGAAGCCATTAAATTATCCTGTGGCGATGGCATGGATCATTTTGATTACGATACGACAGAACATCACCATTTTATCTGCAAGGAGTGTGGAAATGTAAGTGATCTAGAGATGGATCCTATTCATCATATTAACGCAATTGCAGCATCTACTTTCCGAGGAAAAATAGATGGTAGTGTAACCTATTTTTACGGTATCTGCCCTGCATGTTATAAAAAAAATACAGAAGAATAATGTTAAAAGGGTATTGACAAATCCAGATATAGGGATTATGATAATATTATCAGTAATGATTACTGTTATTGATGTATGACAACATCATTTCATTGTATATCATTTCTGTTTTTCTTTGAAATAACTTATAAAAATATAACAGAAAAAGAAAAGGAGATATTATTATGAAGAAATTTGTATGCAGCGTATGTGGTTATGTTCACGAAGGAGATTCTGCACCAGATGTCTGTCCACAGTGTAAGGCACCTGCTGAAAAATTTAAGGAGCAGGTCGGAGAAAGAGAATGGGCTTGCGAACATGTAGTAGGTGTTGCACAAGGTGTAAGCGAGGACATATTAGAAGATTTAAGAGCGAATTTTAATGGAGAATGTTCTGAAGTTGGTATGTATCTTGCAATGTCTCGTGTTGCGCATAGAGAAGGATATCCAGAAATTGGTTTATACTGGGAGAAAGCAGCTTTTGAAGAAGCAGAACACGCTGCAAAATTCGCCGAATTATTAGGCGAAGTGTTAACCGACAGCACAAAGAAAAACCTAGAATTGAGAATTGATGCCGAAAACGGAGCTACTGCTGGTAAATTTGACCTTGCAAAACGTGCAAAAGCCGCAAACCTGGATGCAATTCATGACACCGTGCATGAAATGGCAAAAGACGAAGCTAGACACGGCAAAGCTTTTGAAGGGCTTTACAACAGATACTTTAAATAGACCAACTATATATACTTTCGTGACTCACAAAGCTCCTATAATCCTTTGTAGATAAAGGTTATAGGAGCTTTTTATGTACCAACTCTATGTACGCACTTTTCGATAAACTCAAGGGAAAAATCCCACGAGAAGTGTTTTTAAAGTCAGATCTTGCCATTATGCTGCGAAATCTTGTGTTTTAATCATTGTTATGGGCTATTACCAGTTCTTTTTCAACTGGGATTATGTCCTTTTCGTACCGTTCAATCTTAGCATTTAGCCGGTCAAGTGTACACTGCATCTTAGCGACCTGGGCAGAGATACGGTCACGTTCCCGTATCAATATATGCTTTCGCTCGCCGGCGGTGAAATCACCTTGCTCGAAAAGCTTCACATATTCTACTAAAGCATCCACTTGGACTCCTGCACTGCGCATGCATTTGATAAAGTCTATCCAACCGCAATCGTATTCGGTATAGTTCCTTGAGCCACCTGATGTTCGCTTGACTGTCGGGATTAATCCGACTTTCTCATAATACCTCAACGTATCTTGTGTCAAATCAAACTTTGTAGCAACTTCAGCTATGTTCATAACAGATATGTCCTCCTAAAAAATATTTGCATTGATATGTAAAAAAAGGCTTGACTTGGAGTTAACTCTAGATGTTATTCTCATATTATCATAGAGTTGACTTCAAATCAATATATGTAAGCATATTGACAAAAAGTAAAAAATTAGGAGGCATTATCAATATGAATAAAATAACCAACAAGGAAGAATTTGACCAGCAGAATGTATTTGGACAGGGGCAGCCGAACACTATGTTCGCACAGTATTTCGTGGGGGAATCTTATTTGAATCCCTTGACAGAGTTCGGTAAAAGCCCGGTGTTCCTTGCAAATGTGACCTTTGAGCCTGGATGCCGCAACAACTGGCACATTCATCATGCGAAGAGCGGCGGCGGACAGATTTTGGTGTGCACGGCAGGTGAAGGTTGGTATCAGGAGGAAGGTAAGGACGCAATCAGTCTGGTGCCCGGTACGGTGGTGACAATCCCCGCTAATATAAAGCACTGGCACGGCGCGAAAGCGGAAAGCTGGTTCAGTCACATTTCCATTGAGGTGCCAGGTGAAGAGACTAAGAATGAATGGTGTGAGCCCGTTAACGAAATATATACAAATTTGAAGTAAGGAGATGATTTTGATGGCAAAAGTAACGGCAGGAAGAGACACTCTGGGCGATTTTGCACCCAAATTTGCGGAGCTGAACGATGATGTACTGTTTGGTCAAGTCTGGTCGCGAGAAGAACAACTTTCCATACGTGACCGCAGCATTGTGGCGATGGTATCACTGATGGCCAGTGGCGTACTGGACAGTTCCCTCCAGTTCCATATCCTCAATGCGAAAAACCATGGTGTGACAAAGGAAGAAATGGCCGAGATTCTGACCCATGCAGCCTTTTACGCAGGATGGCCTAAGGCATGGGCGGCGTTCAGGATGGCTAAAGAAGTTTATACAGAAAAATAGAGTAAATTTGCAGACGAATTCTAAGAACGGGTTGCGAATTACTCTAAAAACAAGGAGGAAAGAACGATGATTTTTGAAGAAACTTATACGCTTTCAAATGGAGTCCAAATACCTAAATTGGGTCTGGGTACATGGCTTATCGAGGATGCTAATGTGGCCAACGCGGTTTGTAACGCAATTCAGATAGGTTACCGCCATTTTGACACAGCGCAGGCCTATGGCAATGAGCACGGTGTTGGCGAAGCTATTCGCAATTGCGGTGTTCCTCGCGGAGAGCTGTTTGTAACTACAAAGCTAGCTGCCGAGATTAAGACCTATCCGGAAGCTGTGGCAGCAATCGATGGTTCTCTGAAGACAGTGGGATTGGATTATGCTGATTTGATGCTAATCCATAGTCCCCAGCCGTGGACGGACTATCGAAACAGCGACTATGCCGAGGGAAATCGGGAGGCGTGGCGTGCTCTGGAGGACGCCTACAAGGCCGGAAAACTACGCGCCATCGGTGTGTCAAACTTTGAAAAGAAAAACATTGACAACATCCTGTCCGATTGCAGAGTCACACCCATGGTTAATCAGTTGCTTGTTCATGTGAGCAACACCCCCTTTGAACTGATAGAGTATTCACAGAGCAAGGGGCTTTTGGTGGAGGCGTATTCGCCCATCGCTCACGGCGAAATACTGAATAACGAGACGATTGTTTCCATTGCTAAGAGATACGGGGTATCTGTACCACAGCTTTGTATCAGATACGATTTACAGCTTGGAACGCTGCCCCTGCCTAAGACAGCCAACCTGGAGCATATGAGGGATAATGCGAAGGTTGACTTTGTAATTACGAATGAGGATATGGAGCAACTGAAATCCATGGTGCACATCAAAGATTACGGACAGTTCAGCTTCTTCCCTGTTTTCAGCGGCAAGTAAAATCATCATTACAAAAAAATGTAGTCATGTTCAATGTGGTTTCAGGCAGTATAAAGATACAGGATTTGTGAATGAAACAACAATCGTGACTCACAAAGCTCCTATAATCCTTTGTAAATAAAGGTTATAGGAGTTTTTTTATGTACCAACCCCATGTACGCAGTACACGGATTGCAGAACGAAGATATATGCCATGCAACCATAGCTCATTATAATTCCCCTTGTATTTTATTCTGTTCTTTTTACTTTTTCACTCTGTACCAATAACTATACTGCTGTTCATAGCCCAGTCTATCATATAGTATTTTAGCACCTTCGTTTGCATCAACAACTTGCAGATATGAATATGTGCAGCCCATCTCCAAACCTCTATGAATAAGGTTTTTCATAATCCTGGTTCCCAGGCCTTTTCTTCTCTGATTTTCATGGACACAAATATCATACATTCCGATGTATCCCCGCTCTGCCACTCCAAGTCCAACAGCTTCAATTTGACCATTATTAACGATACAAGCATAGCAGGCTTCTGCTGTTAACTTCTGCAGCATCCTTTTTAGTGTGACGGCATTTTTTTCACTTACCCCATTCATGCTTGTAAATGCTTCAAACCAGTCATCTTGGAGCTCATTGTAAATAACTATTCCTTCCTTTTCTTCTTCGGTTATTTGATAGGCTTGAATATTTCTCAGCATTACATTGGTTCTTGCCTCATAGGAGTAGCCGTGCTGATTAAGTATTTCGTCTATCTTGAATGAAGCTTCACTTTCTGTAAGCTTAAATACAGTATCCAATTGCCTACTTTTATACATTTCCTCACAAATTTTAATATTCTCCGATATGTCTATGCTGCAATTATATACTGGATTTACTGAATTTGCCCTTTTAGAATAGCCGTTTGAAAATCGAAGTATCCATCCGTTAACTAATACTGTTGAAAGAGCCGGAAAGGCATTCATAGATAACTCTTCTATTTTCTTTATCATTCCTTATTCCTCCTGAAAATGTAATTATATATTGTCTCCATTGCTTTTTTCACTTCATTCTCGTTGATGCTGTAATAAATTGAATTACCCTCCTGACTCTGGATATCTACAAAGCCTGCATCCTTAAACACTTTGAAGTGCCTGGAAACTGTAGAGGCATTTACCTTCATTATTTCTGCCATCTTATTTACGCTCATTGCCGAAAAAGCAAGAGTTTTCAGCATTTTAAGTCTTGTTCTATCATTAAAGGCAAGGGTTTTTAGAAGAAGCATATCACTCGGCTCTTCCATGGACATGGCTTTGCTATCTAGTCCGACATAAAACAAGAAGGTGCTGCCGCTATACCAAAAAGTAATGTTCCTGCTGGAAAACACGGATGGCATCACAATAATATTTTCTATATCCTCCACCTTAACACTCATATCAGGTTTTACATTAAATTTGATCGTATTATTTTCTGCTTTTTCAATCCTGTCAGATAACCCAAGAATATAATCTATCAACTCATGCTTGGATGATATTTCTGAGATTTCCATCGCTTTCTTTCGAATCTGGTTAGCATACTTTGACATTTCCACAAAGCAATGATTATACCAAACATCAGATAATAAGGTGACCATCTCAGTCGTGCCTTCCGAACCAAATAAACATGATCGATTCTTGTTTGCCTCAATTAGAATTTCTTCTGGTGAAGTAATGCCTAACATTGTCAAATCGATTAGGCGTTGTATTACATCCAACCAATCCTGAGTTATTGTTGCAGCTGAAGCAATTACCTCCTTTTCCTCCGCTGAGAGTCGACTGTCAATCGCTTCCAAAGCAGCTGAATAAGGTTTGAATCTTTCTACACTATAAATCTGTCTAGAGATCCTTTTTCTTGACAAGTAAATTACTATAATGTACTATGTTAAAATATATTAAATTTCAATGAATTGTTGAGGAGGAGATTAATAAAATGAGGAACACAATTGCAATAGTCGGAGAATATCACAAGGGTTATGAGACTCATGAAAAATTGATTGATTCTCTTGAGCATGTGAAAGAAAAGTTTGGATACGATTTTGATTATGAATGGATTAATACATTAACGGTTGCGCAACATAAAGATGAAGTGCTAAAAAAATATTGCGGCATATGGAGTGCACCTGGTAGTCCATTTTTAAGTCTTGAAGGATCATTGTATGCAATCACATTTGCTCGTATTAATAATATCCCCCACTTAGGGACATGTGGAGGCTTTCAACATACGATTATTGAATTTGCTAGGAATGTACTTGGTGTTAAAGAAGCACAACATGAAGAATATGATGCAGACGCATCTTCTCTCTTTATCAGTAAACTTACCTGCTCATTAGCAGGTAAAAAAATGAAAATATTCTTGCAAGAAAATTCAAAAGCCTTTTCATGTTATAATCAAAAGGAGGTTTCTGAAAATTATTATAGTAATTTTGGTATTAACCCTCAATTTAGGAATGAACTTAATCATCCAAGTTTACTAATTTCTGGCGTAGACCAAGATGATGATATCCGAATAATCGAAATTCCAGAATGCAAATTCTTTGTTGCTACTCTTTTTGTACCGCAAACAAATTCAACGATTGAAGTACCACACCCTTTAATTCATGAATTTATAAAGGCTTGCCTTTTTTGATAGCATAACGGTTACCTTATATTCTTTCACGATGACAAACGAAAGGAGGGATATTGTTCCCTCCTTTCGTTTGCCATGATACCAATAAATTTATCTGTGATTTTGGTAAAACAAATAATTGCCCCGACTATTTACTTCGCTTCTATTCTAATTAAATCCATATATCTTTTGCGAAAGCTGATACCCAAGTATAATAATTTTTCTCCCGGTTCTCCCCTTTAGCTGCATGGAGCGTCCAAGCACCTTATTGATAACTGCATGGTATAGTCTCTTATTCTGCTTCTTCAAAAATCGCCAGAGCTCTTCTTTTTTATTAAGGCTTTCTTCAGAACCCTCCTTTAATAGAAGAACGGTGCAAACTGCCATCATCATAGCAAGATATTTTGCCATATAATTTCGAAGCTTGCGGTTCTTAATTTTGGAAAGATCGTGTGATTCAATCATGAATTTCGTTATTTTAATCTGCTGATCAACCCGTCCTATCATAACCTTTTCATTGACCGATTGATCTTCCCTACCAATATAGTACCGATATAAGTCCACATCCAGATAATACATCGTATTCACCATAGGCAGTGGCTGATAAACAAAAATGTTATCCACATAGAAGGTGTGTTTTGGAAGTTCTAATCCACATTCTCGTAATAGATTTGTGCGGTAAATAACAGAGTGCATCAAAATATTTTGACTGGTCTTAAAATGCATGATGTCCGACCAACTAAAAATTCGATCTCTTGGAAGCGCCGTACGGTAATCAATCACCTTTTGCTTATTTGCTGACACCTTTTCATATACATAATTACAAATCAGCATATCCAGATTTGTGGCATCCTCAACCATTTTTTTTAGCACCGCCAACACCTTTTTTAATGCGTCTTCATCTACCCAATCATCGCTGTCTACAACCTTGTAGTAGAGACCTGTTGCATTCCGTAATCCTGCATTGACAGCCTCTCCGTGCCCTCCATTCTCTTGATGTATTGCTCTTATTATACCAGGATAACGTTTTTCATAGTCATCCGCGATTTTTGCAGTATCATCCTTTGATCCATCATTAATAATTAATATTTCCAACTCTTCCCCGCCGGTAAGCAGAGTTTCAATCGCATGTGACATATATTCCTGTGAATTGTAACAGGGTATTGCAACACTTAGTAATTTCAAAATGTCCCTCATTTCCGGGCACTTACTCGCCCAATATTTTTTTTGATAAATCGAGTGCTCGTTTTACAATCGCATCGATATTGTAATATTTGTATTCTGCCAGTCGTCCCAATAAATGAAAATTTGGTATTGCCTCTACAAGAGCACGATATTTTTTATACTGAGCCAGATTCTCCGGATTAATAATGGCATAATAAGGAATTTCTCCCACCTTACCTGAATATGGAATCGGATATTCCTTCATAATCGTCGTATCCTCTACCTTTTGTCCCGTCAGATATGGGTATTCGGTAATTCTCGTAAATTCTTCGGAGACCGTATAGTTTACAACGCCATGTGTTTGATAGGGTCCCCTTTCATAATGCTCCATCTTAAAAATAAGCGAGCGGTAGGGAAGGCGACCAAATTGACAATTAAAGAACTCATCAATGGCACCCGTAAAAATAACCTGTCCCATAAAGAGATTTCCTTCATAATAAATCTTATCCTCTCGAATCAAGACCTTTGTTTCTGCTTTAGTATTTAATTTAACTTCGATGTTTTTGTGCTCTAATAACCGCTCAAACAGCTTGGTATAGCCTTCCTCTGGCATACCCTGGTAAGCATCCTGAAAATAACGGTTATCATAAGATAATACAACGGGAACTCGTCCAGAAACAGATGGATCAATATCCTCTGGCTTTTGCCCCCATTGCTTCATCGTATATTTTAAAAATATATTTTCATACACATACTCGGCAATTTCTTGTATTTCAGGATCTTGGTTGGAACGAAGTTCCAGGATTGGTACCTTTTTGTCGACTCCATAGGTATCGATTAGCTTTTTCTCTAGTCTTGCCGCTTTCTCTTCTCCGTAAACGATTTTTAAGGTATTTAGGTTAAATGGGACAGGTAGCAATTCACCATATACATTTCCCACAACCTCATGTGAATAATCATACCATTTTGTAAAACGTGATAAGTATTCATATACATGCTCCAAATTCGTGTGAAAAATATGCGGCCCATATTTATGAACCAGAATACCATGTTCGTCCATTTCATCATAACAATTTCCGCCAATGTGGCTCCGTTGTTCCAGAATCAATACTTTGTTTCCCTTTTCTGCTAACTCTCGTGCAAGTACAGACCCTGCAAATCCGCAACCTATTATAATGCAGTCTTTCATAAGCTTCTCCTCGTTATCTTTCATTTTTTCTTCACTAAGATTCATTTTACACAAATTCAATTTGATTTACAATGCCAAAAGTGTATACTTTCGGCGATTATAGTTGTTCAATTATGATTTATATGCTATAATAACCTCACTAATTAAATTTGTATGATACCAAGGGTCAAAGTAACATACGCTTCATGCTTGCATGAAGGAGTATGGCTCCCACAATCCGTTGGTATCGGTAGTATATCATTTTGTAAGGAGGGCTATTATGTCATTTGGTAAAAATCTGGAACGAATCCGAAAAGGTAAGAAAATCAGCCAGGCCAAGCTTGGCGAAATGTTAGGGCTAACACAGCAAATGGTAAGTAGTTATGAAAAAGATCTCTCCTCTCCAAATGTCGATGTACTGATAAAAATCGCGGACTATTTCAATGTATCCATTGATTCTCTCGTAGAACATGTGGTACAAACAACACAGGAAGACAATTCTCAATCTCGCCTCTTGCGTTATTTTGAGAATTTGAATGAATCCGACCGCGATAAATGCATCACCATCGTACAAACCTTGTTAGAAGACCGTGAAATGAGCCAGCAAAAAAAAAGCAGACGAAATTCATAACTATCATAAAAAATCTCCAACACTTCACATCGGAAGGTTGGAGATTTTTCGTTTCTATTACTCTCTTTATTCTGTTCAATAAAAATTGTAATCTTTATTTTGATTTAATATAGGGTTTACCATTGGCTGCCGGAACTCTTGATTTACCAACAAAGAGAACCAAAGCAACGATGGTAACAACGTATGGAATCATTGATATCAAATTAGGAGATACCACATTCCCAGAACCTAACAATACCTTTACCCCACTGCAAAAACCAAACAAAAGACAAGCATACATAGCGCCCTGCGGACGGAATTTTCCAAAGATAACAGCCGCAATTGCAATAAATCCTTGTCCAACGATTACAATTGGCTTGAACTGATTTACGGTAGCTAATGTTACATAAGCTCCACCAAGTCCTGCTAAAAATCCTGATAAAATAACACTGATATAACGAATGCGGAATACATTGATTCCAAGGGTATCACATGCGGTAGGGTGTTCTCCAACTGCACGAAGGCGCATACCAAATCTGGTCTTGTAGAAAACAAACCAAACAACTGCAACTGCAGCAAATACCAAATAAGCAACCGAATACACATTCAAAACATTTTTCCAGAAGGTACCCGCCTGAAATACTCCTTCAAAGAGCTTTGGAAGCTTCCATTCACTGTCGATTGCAGGGGTATCAGAAGAATTAAAGAGCATTTTTGCAAGGAACACCGCCATACCAGGTGCTAAAAAGTTAATTGCAGTACCCGTAATCGTCTGGTCTGCTGCTAAAGAAACACAGGCAATTGCATGCAGTAATCCAAATAACGCTCCAGCCAGTCCTCCACATAAAAACGCCAGCCAGCCATTGTGAGAATAATAAGCAACTACCGCTCCCGTAAAAGCTCCAATGGTCATCATTCCTTCAATTCCGATGTTTACAACTCCGCTTCGTTCGGAAAAACAAGAGCCGAGTGCCGCAAATAAAAGCGGTGGAGTCGCAATTAGTGTTGCATTAATAATCAATCCCAAGTTACTAATAAATGCATTCATGTTATTTTGCCTCCTTTTTTGCGCTTCCTTTTGCAACAATCGCTTTAAATACATGAGAAATTGCAATAAAGAAAACAATACATCCCATAATAATCTTAATAATTTCCGATGGTGCCCCTATTAAATTAAGTTTAGAACCACCATACTTCATTGCTCCATAAAACAGTCCTGCAAAGATACAGCCTATTGGATTAGAGCCACCAATTAAAGCAACGGTAATTCCATCAAATCCATAGCCTTCTTGTGCGGAGAACTGACTGATACGCATCGACATACCCATAAGCTGCATTGCGCCACCAAGTCCTGCTAACCCTCCAGAAATAGCCATGGCTGTCATAACCGCACGATTTGCACTGATACCGCCATACTCCGCCGCATGCAGATTGTATCCAACCGCACGTAACCGATAGCCCAGTGTCGTCTTATTAATAATAAAGTAAATCAATAAGGCAACCAATATTGCAACCACAATTCCCCAGTTTGCGTTTGGCCCAAATGTTTTTGCATCCAGAAAAGGAAGAGTAATTTTTGCTGAATCCATAATGTCCTTTGTTGCTTCTCCACCGCCCTCTTTATGTAGAATGGCAAAATTCATCACATAATTCGACAAATAAAAAGCAATCCAGTTGAACATAATCATGGAGAGTACTTCATTGATTCCCCATTTTACCTTTAAATAAGCTACAATCACTCCCCAAATTGCTCCTGCAACAACTGCTGCTGTAAAACAAAGTATGATATGAAGCGTAGCTGGAAGCTTCACCAAAATACCAACTGCACAAGCTGCCAGAGTACCGACAACAAATTGTCCCTCTGCTCCGATGTTAAACACACCAGTACGGAACGAAAAGGCAACACTTAATCCCGTAAAAATCAGCGGTGTTGCATAAACAATGGACCAAACCATATATTTTGGTTTACTAAAAATACCTTCAAACAGGGTTTTATAAGCTTCCACTGGGCTTATTTTTGCAATAAGCAGCATAAGTGCTCCAAATGCAAATCCAACTAAAATTGAAAAAAGTGTAAACACTATATTGTAGTCCTTCAGAGATTTCTTATTTTTCATGTTTTACACCTCCACCAGCCATCAAAAGTCCTAATGTATTCTCATCTGCCTCGCCTTGCTTAACTTCCCCAACAATCGCCCCATCATAAATTACATCAATTCGGTCGGAAAGGCTCATGATCTCATCTAATTCAAACGATACTAAAAGTACCGCTTTGTTTTTATTTCTTTGATCGACAATGTACTTATGCACAAATTCAATTGCTCCTACATCAAGACCTCTTGTTGGGTTGACCGCAATTAAAAGATCCTTGTCATTGGTAACCTCTCTGGCAATAATAACCTTCTGCTGATTACCACCCGATAACTGCTTTGCAAATTTATTTTCACAATCGTTCGGACGTACATCGAATTTCTCAATTAATTCATTGGTAAACTCAGAAATTGCACCCCGTTTGAGTACCCCATGCTTCGAAAATCTTTCCTCTGAAAAATTCTGTAATATCATGTTTTCTGCTACGGTAAAATCAAGCACCAAACCATGCTTTTGACGGTCTTCCGGGATACTGGAGACCCCTTTCTCAAAGATAGCTCTAGGAGATGCATTGAAAATGTTTTCTCCATGAATCGTAACTTGTCCAGAATCCGCCTTTTTAAGACCCGTCAAGATTTCAACCAGCTCCGATTGACCATTACCGTCAATACCCGCAATTCCTACAATTTCACCTTTGCGAACATTGATATTGAATCCCCTAAGAATCTCAATTCCACGATAATCCTTTGCATGAAGATCCTTAACCACCAAAACATCTTCGCCGGGCGCAAGCTCCTTTTTATCCACTACAAACTCAACGTTACGACCAACCATCATGGAAGCCAGCTCATTTTCATCCACTTCATTTACATCAACGGTATCAATGTATTTTCCTCTTCGGATAATGGTGCAATAATCAGCAGATGCTTTAATTTCTTTCAATTTATGTGTGATTAAAATGACAGACTTTCCATCTCTTGTAAGGTTTCCAATAATATCAATCAATTCTTCAATTTCCTGTGGTGTTAACGATGCTGTTGGTTCATCCAAAATCAGGATATCTGCACCTCGATATAAAACCTTTAGAATTTCAACACGCTGCTGCATTCCAACTGAAATATCCTCTACCTTTGCATCGACGTCAATTTGAAGATTATACTTTTCGGAAATGGCTCTTACTTCTTCTCTTGCCTTTTTTAAATCGACGGTAAGCCCCTTTTTCGGCTCCATTCCAAGAATAATATTTTCGGTAACCGTAAACGGCTGAACCAACATAAAATGCTGGTGAACCATACCAATTCCTAATTCAATGGCCTTTTTCGGGGAATCGATTTCCACCTTTTTCCCTCCAACCAGTATTTCACCAGCAGTTGGTCGATATAACCCATACAATACATTCATTAACGTACTTTTTCCAGCACCATTCTCGCCCAATATGGCATGTACTTCCCCTTTATGCACGGTTAAATTAACCCCGTCATTTGCAACAAAGTTGCCAAATTTTTTTACAATGTCCTTCATTTGGATTACAACGGTTCCCATGTCGACATTTCTTTGCTTTTCCAAAGGTTCTCCTCCTTTTGATTATGAAATTAATAATATCTGCAAATCCACTGGATTCTAGACACACCCTGTAAAATTCCTTCTCCTTCTTTCATTAAGTATTTTTTCCTTTCCTGGATAGTCCAGCAAATGAAAAAATACTTAAAAATTTGAGGATACTTCGAATCCACTCTATTTCCCTGTTTTCGAAGCATCCTCGCCTTTTTATTACTTTACGCTTGTTTCTTATTCATTAATCCAATTCGTAAACGTCGCCATATTTCGCTTCAAATTCATCTTTTGTTGCTGGAACTACGATTTCACCAGCAATGATTTTGTCTTTTGCTTCATTAACAGACTTTAATACATCCTCAGATAATAAATCTGTAGTAGGCGCAATATCAACACCGCCAATTGTTAAGTCATATGTCTTAACACCAGCAGTTACGGTTCCATCTAATAATTCTTGAGCCATATCATAGCAAGCATTGTCTACTCTCTTCATAGCAGATGTGATAACGGTATCTGGAGCAAGCACGCTCTGATCGCTGTCTACACCAATTGCTTTGATTCCGTTTTCTTTACATCCTTCAATAACGCCGATACCTGTACCGCCAGCTGCGTGGAAGATAACATCTGCGCCATTTGTAACCATAGAAGTTGCAGCAGATTTTCCGCCTGCTGTATCACCAAAATTATTCGCATTGTACTGAAGAATTTTAGCTTCTGGGTTTGCATCTAAAACACCTGCTAAATATCCATATCCAAACTTGTTCATCGTATCACTAACCATACCAATAACAAAACCTACTGTGTTGGTCTGTGTAGTTAAACCTGCAACAAGTCCTACTAAATAAGAAGCTTGTTCCTGAGCGAACATTAAGCAAGTTACGTTTGGAAGATCAATGGAAGAATCGTCAATGATTGCAAATTTCTGGTCTGGATAAGCTTCTGCAGCTGCTTTTGTAGCGTCTGCTAACATATATCCTACGCAGATAATTAAATCACAATCATCATCTACTAAAGTTTCGATGTTTGGAGTGTAGTCTGCATCTGTTTTTGATTCCAAATATTTTGCTTCGATTCCTAATTCAACCTGTGCTCTCTGAAGCCCCTCCCAAGATGACTGGTTGAAAGAACCATCGTTTACACCACCTACGTCTGTAAC
>JASKJZ010000017.1 GCA_030154385.1 Clostridiales bacterium | reverse complement strand
AGTATGCAAAAATACAGAATAATATCAACAATGGGTAGAAAAATTAACAAAAAAAGAACAAGTTATCCACAAGTTATCCACCTTTTGTGGATAACACAGTCGTAGAATGTTAATTTGGTGTGGATTCTACTAAAATAGCATATACAAAGTTTGGCAACGAACAATATTTTACTTGACGAAAATGAATGTAACTTATATAATGAATCTGATATTTTTTATAAAATAGCAGAAATGTGCCTACTATAAGTATAGATAGTTTGGTAACCAAAGAAGGAGGTGTTTGTGAAATGAAGATGACATTCCAACCAAAAAAGAGATCCAGATCAAAGGTTCATGGATTTAGAAAAAGAATGAGCACGTCAAACGGAAGAAAAGTTTTAGCAGCTAGAAGAGCAAAGGGAAGACATAAATTATCTGCATAGGTCGCATTATTGTGACCTTTTCTTCTCTTACTTGTTTTAAGAATGGCTTATCGATTGATAGGGGATTTTGAAATTGTCAGAATCATTAAAAAAAAATAGGGACTTTCAAAAAGTGTATCGGGAAGGAAAGTCTTATGCCAATCGTTATTTGGTAATGTATGTGATAAAAAATGAGCAGAATATAAACCGATTCGGAATATCCGTAAGTAAAAAAGTTGGAAATAGTGTTATTCGACACAGACTGACTAGATTAATTCGAGAAAGTTACAGATTAAATGAAGAAAAATTCCATAGTGGTTGGGATATTGTTGTTATAGCAAGAAACACGGCAAAAGGAAAAAAATACCAGGAAATTAGCAGTGCGTTGTTACATTTAGGTAAACTTCATAGAATTATAAAAGAGATGGTTGAATCGTGAAACGATTTTTAATATTTTTAATAAATCTATATCGTAAATATATTTCTCCTTTAAAGGGAAGGCCTACTTGTATTTATACGCCTACCTGCTCTTCTTATGCAATTGAAGCATTGGAAAAGTATGGTTTATGGAAGGGCTCTTACCTTGCTATAAGGAGAATTTTACGTTGTCATCCTTTTCATAAGGGTGGCTATGATCCAGTACCCTAATACAGTGCAGGATATATTAAGGAGGAAAAAAGGTGTTATTAGCTGTTTTAACAAAATATGATGGTGTGATTCTAGGACCAATTGCGGTTGTGCTAGGATGGATTTTAAATGGGATTTATGCATTTTTAAGTAGTTTTGGAATAGAAAACGCAGGATTGTGTATTATTATATTTACATTCTTTGTCAATGCTTTGATGATACCAATGACAATGAAGCAGCAAAAATTTACAAAGTTATCAGCTAAAATGAATCCGGAGCTTGTAAAAATTCAGGAAAAATACAAAGGAAAAAGAGATGAAGAATCTCTTCGTAAGTCACAGCTTGAAACACAGGCAGTATATGAAAAGTATGGAGCTAGCCCAACTAGTGGTTGTCTGCCAATGCTGATTACTTTCCCAATTTTATTTGCCTTGTATCGTGTTATTTATAATATTCCAGCCTATGTATCAGGAATTCAAGATTTTTATAATAACGTAGCAGTTGCAATCCAGGGAGTAAATGGTTATGTTCCGGTTATGACAGACTATGCAGATCAGTTTTCAAGAACCCTCCATATTAGTAAGTGGGGAGATATTAGTCAAAGTATACCGGTGAATCACTTGATTGATATTTTGGTACAATTTAAGACGAGTAACTGGACAGAAATTGCTTCGAATCCGACATTTGCTTCTATTTCGGATGTGATTGCAACCAACTCTGCTCGTATTATGCATATTAATAATTTCGCTTTTGGACTTAATATCGCAGAAACTCCAATGGGACAGATGACAGCTTCCACAACATCCCTGTTAATCAAAGCCTGTTATTTGAGTGTTCCTGTATTATCTGTAGTGACGCAGATGATTCAAACAAAGTTAATGACAAGAAATACACCTCAGGTGTCTGGTAATGATACCACAGCAGCTACTATGAAATCTATGAATACCATTATGCCATTCTTTTCTGGCTTTATTTGTTTGACACTTCCAGTCGGACTTGGTATTTATTGGATAGCGGGAGCGCTTTTCCGCATCATTCAGCAGCTTGTGATTGATCGTCATCTTGATAAGATGGACGTGGATGCTTTGATTGAAGCTAATCGTGAAAAACAAAAAAAGAAGAGGGAACGTAAGGGCATTAGTGAAAGTAGTATGGAAGAGTATGCAAAAAAAAGAACCAATTCGCTTCGTGATTTTGCAAATACGAATTCAAAAAATGCAGCTTCTTCTGATCAAGCATCTAGCGTAGATAATGTTCATCAGCAAGGAAGTATTTCTGGATATGCAAATATGTTAAGTAAGAGTAAAAAGGAGAGAGAGGAAAAATAATGGGTGATTGGGTAGAGTTTACAGCAAAAACGGTTAGTGATGCATTGACAGAGGCCTCAGTTACATTGCAGGTTCCAAGTTCTATGTTGGTATATGAAGTATTGGAAGAACAAAAGAGCGGATTACTGGGTTTATTTAGTAAGCCTGCTAAGATTCGTGCAAGAGTAAAAACAGAAGATGATATGAAAGTGGTGGAAAAGCCAAAGACAATCGAGAAGCCAAAAGTAATCAAAAAGTCAGGAAAGACAGAAAAGTCTTTTTTGACGGAGAAGCCCTTGAAATCAGAGACAAAAGCATCTGAAACGATAGATTTAAACGAAAAAGAAGAAGGAAAACAGATTGTTATAAAGGAGGCAATCGATTTTCCTAGGGTAGAGCAGGTTGCAAAAAAATTCCTTCAGGATGTTTTCACAGCGATGCAAATGAAAACAAATATACAGGTTAGCTTTGATGAAAAGGATGGAACAGTAAATATTAATATAGATGGCGACGATATGGGGGTTTTAATCGGAAAACGCGGACAAACACTTGATTCTTTGCAGTATTTGACAAGTCTTGTGATTAATAAAGAAACTGCAAGCTATTTAAAAGTAAAACTGGATACGGAAAATTACCGTGAGAGAAGAAAAGAAACACTGGAAAATCTAGCAAAAAATATTGCGTATAAAGTAAAACGAACGAAACATTCGGTGTCGCTTGAGCCTATGAATCCTTATGAGAGACGTATCATTCATTCTGCGCTTCAAGCGGATAAGTATGTAGAAACACATAGTGAAGGGGAGGAGCCATATCGTCGGGTGGTGGTTACTCTAAAGAAGGGATATCGTGATTACAATCCTGGTGGAAATCGAAATTCAGGACAAAGCAATCGTCAAAATAACAGCAGCCATAATAATCACAGCAATAACAATCGTTATCATAAAAAAGAGCATAAAAAAAATTTCAGTGAAAAAGAAACTGCTGAAGTAAAAACCGAGAAATAAATGCGTATGCGACTTGTAGCTTCTTGCTATGAGTCGCTGTTTTTTAGAAAGGATGTATACATTGAATACAGACACAATTGCAGCAATTGCAACTGCAGTGAACCATGCTGGTATCAGTATTATAAGGATTAGCGGCAGCGATAGCCTTGCTATTATTGATCGAATTTATGTTTCAAAGAATGGAAAAAAAATAGGAAATCAAAAAAGTCATACCATTCATTATGGATTTATAAAAGATGGCCAAGAACTGATAGATGAAGTGATGGTAAGTATATTTATTGCACCTCATTCTTATACGGCTGAGGATACGATTGAGATTAATTGCCATGGTGGAATTATTGTTACCAAGAAGGTGCTCGATACTGTATTAAGAAATGGAGCGAGACCAGCACTACCTGGTGAGTTTACGAAACGTGCATTTTTAAATGGCAGAATTGATTTATCACAAGCGGAAGCTGTCATGGATTTGATACAAGCGAAAAGTGATATGGCATTAAAATCATCAGTCATGCAAGTAAGGGGAAGCTTATTTAAAAAAATTCGGGATATCCGTCAAACGATACTAAGAGATCTTGCATTCATAGAGGCAGCTTTGGATGATCCCGAACATATTGAATTGGATGGTTTTTCCGAGGAATTAAGGGTTCGGGTTTTAAACATTGAAGTTGAATTAGAACATTTACTTTCGAATGCGGATAATGGGAAAATTATAAAGGAAGGAATTAAGACAGTTATTCTTGGTAAGCCAAATGCTGGAAAATCTTCCTTACTCAATCGGCTTTTAGGTGAAGACCGGGCCATTGTTACGGATATTGAAGGGACAACAAGAGACACGCTGGAGGAAAGTTTAAACCTAGGAGGAGTAATTTGCAATTTAGTTGATACAGCGGGTATTCGAGATGCCAAAGATATTGTCGAGAAAATGGGAGTCGAAAAAGCAAAGCAATCTGCTTTGGCCGCAGATTTAATTATTTATGTTGTGGATGTATCTAGACCATTGGATGAAAATGACCAGGAAATTTTGCGTCTTATTGAAGATAAAAAGTCAATTATAATACTGAATAAAATTGATCTTATTTCTTGCATTGGCAAAGAGGATATGAAACAAATTACAAATCAAGAGGTTATCGAAATATCCGCGAAAAGTGGAGAGGGAATTTCAGAATTGGAAAAAACTGTAAATACTATGTTTTTAGAAGGTAATATTAATTTTAATGATGAAATATACATTTCGAATGCAAGACAAAAATATGAGATGGAAGAGAGTTTAAAAAGCTTACGACAGGTTATTGTGAGTATAGAAGAGGGTCTACCGGAGGATTTTTATACGATTGATTTAATGAGTGCATATGAAAGTCTTGGAAGAATTATTGGTGAAGCCGTTGGTGAAGATGTGATTCATACTATATTTAAGGAATTTTGTATGGGTAAATAAGAGAGGAACATAAGATGGCAAATGTAGAAGAAACGTTTGATGTGGTGGTAATAGGTGCAGGACATGCTGGATGTGAAGCATCACTTGCAGCAGCGCGTCTTGGATTAAATACAATCATGTTTACGGTGAGTATGGATAGTGTTGCTTTGATGCCTTGTAACCCAAATATCGGGGGGAGTTCAAAGGGACATTTAGTAAAGGAAATTGACGCCTTGGGCGGAGAAATGGGCAAAAATATTGATAAGACTTTTATTCAATCCAAAATGCTGAATCGATCAAAAGGGCCTGCGGTTCACTCACTGCGTGCACAAGCGGATAAACAGGCATATACACTTGAAATGCGTCGAGTTGTTGAGAATACGGATAACTTGACGCTAAAGCAGGCAGAGGTAACCAAAATTCTTGTCGATAATGGTAAAATTGTTGGAGTAGCAACTTATTCGGGTGCAACCTATTGGTGCCGTGCCGTTATTTTATGTACTGGGGTTTATTTAAAAGCTCGCTGTGTTTATGGAGATGTCAGCAATTATACAGGACCAAATGGTCTTTCGGCAGCAAATTATTTATCGGAATCCTTGAAGGAAATTGGAGTTGAGTTATATCGATTTAAAACAGGGACACCAGCTAGAATAGATAAGCGATCCATTGATTTTTCAAAAATGGAGGAGCAAAAAGGAGATGAAAAAATCGTTCCTTTTTCCTTTACCAATCGAAGAGAGGATATCGAACGAGAACAGATATCTTGTTGGTTGACCTATACCAATGAAGAGACACATGAGATTATTCGAAGTAATTTGGACCGCTCGCCTCTCTATTGTGGAAGTATTAAGGGGACAGGCCCTAGATATTGTCCATCAATAGAAGATAAAGTAGTGCGCTTTGCAGATAAGGAACGACATCAAGTTTTTATTGAACCAGAGGGAAACTATACCAATGAAATGTATGTGGGGGGGATGTCAAGTTCTTTACCTGAGGATGTACAATATGCAATGTATCGCTCGGTTCCCGGGCTTGAGAAAGCAAAAATTGTACGTAACGCATACGCGATCGAGTATGATTGTATTAACCCAAATCAATTAAAGCCCTCTTTGGAATTCAAACAGATTTCAGGCCTCTTTAGTGCCGGTCAGTTTAATGGGAGTTCTGGTTATGAAGAAGCTGCTAGTCAAGGTCTAATCGCGGGAATTAATGCCACTCGAATGATTCTTGGTAAGGAGCCTTTGGTCCTGGACCGATCACAAGCGTATATCGGAGTATTAATTGATGACCTTGTTACGAAAGAGACTCTAGAGCCATATCGTATGATGACTTCCAGGGCCGAATATCGTTTGTTGCTTCGACAGGATAACGCTGATCTGCGATTAACGAAAATAGGTTATCAAATTGGCTTAATAAATGAGGAGCGTTATCGACAGCTTTTGTTTAAGGAAGAAGCAATTGAAAAAGAAATGGAACGCATGGAAAAGACAACCATCGGTGCAACGAAAGAGGTGCAAGAGTTGTTAATAAGTAACAATAGTACTCCACTTAATTCTGGTTGTTCTTTAGCAGATTTAATTAGGCGTCCTGAACTTGATTATATGTGTCTTTCTCCGATTGATAAAGAACGTAAACTTCTTGATGAAGGGATAATTGAGCAGGTTACAATTAATTTAAAATATGATGGATATATCAAACGTCAGCTTCGTCAAGTAGAGCAATTTAAAAAATTGGAGACAAAGAGGATACCAGATAGTATCAATTATACTGATATTCATAGTTTGCGGCTGGAGGCTGTACAGAAGCTTACAAAATTAAGACCTCGCTCGGTAGGGCAGGCATCTAGAATATCTGGTGTTTCTCCAGCAGATATATCTGTGTTACTTGTTTATTTGGAGCAGCAAAGAAGTCATAAGGAATGATACGATGGATAAAATAGGGCATTTAAAAGAAGTGATGCAGGGAGCAGGTATTACCTTGGATCAGCATCAATGTATGCAATTTATGGAATATTATCAGTTATTAATTGAGTGGAATGAGTTTATGAATTTAACTGCTATTACTGAGTTTGAGGAGGTTGTAAACAAACATTTTTTGGATAGTTTGCAGCTTGTTTTAGCGATTGATCTATCGAAGAAAAAACGTATCTTAGATTTGGGAACTGGTGCAGGATTTCCTGGAATTCCATTAAAAATTATGTTTCCAGATTTAAAGATGACACTTCTGGATTCTTTGAATAAAAGAATTAATTTTTTAAATGAAGTAATTTGTCGAATTGGTCTTTCGGATATTGAAACGCTGCATGGAAGAGCAGAAGATTATGGAAGAAAAGAAGATTATCGTGAATCTTATGATATTTGCGTTTCGAGAGCAGTTGCTAATTTAGCAACATTATCCGAATATTGTCTTCCTTATGTAAAAAAGGGAGGTTATTTTGTACCTTATAAATCAGGTGATATCCATGAGGAGATAAATGCCTCGAAACGTGCAGTTGAATTATTAGGTGGTAAGATTCAAAAGATACATTCCTTTACGCTACCAAATACAGACATTGAACGTTCACTTATTGTAATAAATAAAGTAAAAGAAACGCCCAAGAAGTATCCCAGAATGGCCGGAAAACCTTCGAAGGAACCAATTAAATGAAAAGAGGAATCGTATGATAGAAGGAAAATATTTATATGGTGCAAATGACAATTTAAGTGAAGCTTTTTCGATACGAAGGAAAGTATTTGTGGAAGAAGAAGGTATGGAGGAGAAAGAGGAATTCGATGGTTTCGATGAAATGTGTGTGCATGCGGTTATTTCTGTCGAAGGTAAAAATTTAGGAACTGGTCGTATTCTATATGATGGTGATGAGTTTGAAATAGGTCACATTTGCATATTAAGGGAAGAAAGAAGAAAATTATACGGCGATTTTTTAGTGAGAATGTTAATAGATAAAGCATTTTTATCGGGAGCATCGGAAGTAGTTGTATATACTCCAAATCGTTTCGTACCATTCTATCAAAAAATTGGTTTTTTTGTTGAATGTGAAGAAGTGAATCATAAAGTAAAGATGAAATTAAATAAAGGAACACTATGCAAGGAATGCCAGAAATAGTAAAATAGAATATATAGGAATATAGTTTCATATAAATTGATTACATTTTTATGGTATACTAGTCATAATAAACCTTGGAGTTGATATTGATGAAAAAAGAATGCAATTATTTATTGTCTTCATTACGTGCTATGGAAATGCAAGAGCTGGATCGAAAGCGAATTTCAATGGAAATTCATGATACGACGGTTCAAAATCTTACGACGTTAGTTCATAAAGTTGAATATGCCACTAAGCTTTTGGATATTGATCCAATGAGAACCAGACTCGAATTAAATACAATGACTGAGATTTTACGTGATTCGATTGAAGAATTAAGAGAAATTATATTTGATTTAAGGCCTATGTGTCTGGATGATCTTGGTCTTGTGGCAGCTATCGAGCGTTATATCGATCAGATTCAATTGGAGAGTGATGCAATAAAATATTCACTGCATGTATCAGCACCAGAAAATGAAAATGTTCTTCCAATCGTTAACTTAATGATTTTCCGTGTTGTACAAGAAGCCTTAGTAAATATTCGGAAGCATGCGAAGGCAAAGAATGCGGAGATAAATATTGTTAACGAGAAATGCTTCATTATGATTGAAGTGAAGGATAATGGTGTGGGTTTTACCATAAGTCAAATTGATGATAAAAGAAAAAATTTTGGAATATCTATTATGAAAGAACGAATAAAATTGCTTTCTGGTGAAATTGATATTAATTCTATCATTGGAAAAGGAACGGTTATTAAAATAAAGGTACCAGTAGTTGAGGAGGAAAAATATGATGCCGATTAATGTAATCATTGTTGATGATCACTCAATGATTCGCGAAGGACTCAAGCAATTATTAGAGCTTGATGGAGATATTAAGGTGATTGGAGAGGCAGGAGATGGAATAGAATGTCTTCAATTGATTAATACAGTTTCACCCGATGTTTTATTGCTTGATATTAATATGCCAAATGCAAACGGTCTATATGTTTTAGAAGAAATGAAGAAGGAAAAGAGAAACATAAAGGTTTTGATTTTAACGATTCATAATGAAATTGAATATTTATTAAAAGCAGTTGATCTTGGAGTGGATGGATACGTGTTAAAGGATTCGAATTCTTCATTACTAAAAGAAGCAATCACTGCAGTATATGAAGGAAGAACTTATATTCAACCTTCCCTGGCTCCTATTTTACGAGATAAGAAAAATACGATTGAAAAAGGTAAAAGAGAAGCAAATTTAACAAAAAGAGAATTACAAGTTATTGAACTACTAGGCGAAGGATTATATAATAAAGAAATAGCGGAGCGCCTTTTTATCAGCGAAAAAACAGTGAAGAATCATGTATCTAGTATTTTTAAAAAAATAGGAGTTACAGATCGGACACAGGCAGTTGTTTATGCAATAAAAAACAATATTATCGATGTTTTATAATATACGGAGGCAAATGTTTCACGTGAAACATTTGCCTCTTATATATAGTAAAAATAAACGATATATGCTATAATATAAGAACGAGCGCAAAGGAGTTGAAAAGATGGGAAGAATTATAGCTGTTGCTAATCAAAAAGGAGGAGTTGGTAAAACAACTACAACAATTAATTTATCGGCATGTTTAGCAGAAAAAGGAAAAAAGGTTTTAACAATAGACATCGATCCGCAGGGAAATACAACAAGCGGCCTTGGCGTTGACAAGAAGAAGGTAAAAAATACAATTTATGAATTAATGATTGGAAATTGTACCTTAGAGGATGTAATACAATGGAATATACTCGAAAACTTGTCTCTTATTCCTTCAAATGTAAATTTAACAGGTGCTGAGATAGAATTAATTGGCGTAGAAGACAGAGAATTTATCATGAAAAAAAATGTTGATTCTATTAGAGATAAGTATGATTATATCTTGATTGATTGTCCGCCGTCCTTAAATACACTGACAGTGAATGCTATGACAACAGCTGATACCGTTTTGGTTCCAATCCAATGCGAATATTATGCGCTTGAAGGATTAACTCAATTAATACATACCATTAACTTAGTAAAAAGTCGTTTGAATCCGGAATTATACATTGAAGGTGTCGTTTTTACTATGTATGACGCAAGAACTAATTTATCATTGCAGGTGGTAGAAGATGTTAAGAACAATTTACAACAAAATATATATAAATCAATCATACCTAGAAATGTTCGATTAGCAGAGGCTCCAAGCCATGGTTTACCAATTAATTTGTATGATAGTAGATCTGCAGGTGCAGAAGCATATCGTGATTTGGCAGATGAAGTAATTTCTAGAGAGGAAGAGGAAGTATGGTAGCAAAAAGAGGATTAGGTAAGGGATTAGATTCCATGATACCAGAAAAGGTTGAAAAAAAAAGCAATACTGAAAAGAAAATTGACAATGTTTCACGTGAAACATTTGTAAGTATAAATTTAATCGAACCAAATGCAACACAACCAAGAAAAAAATTTGATGAAGATGCGCTACATGAACTTGCGGAATCAATTAAGCAGTTTGGTATTATTCAACCTCTTGTTGTGCAAAAGCGTAATAAATATTATGAAATCATAGCAGGTGAAAGACGATGGCGTGCAGCAAAACTTGCGGGTTTAAAAGAATTACCAGTTATCGTAAAGGATTATAGTGATAAAGAAATTGTAGAAATATCAATTATAGAAAATATTCAGCGAGAAGACCTGAATCCAATAGAAGAAGCTATGGCATACCAAAGACTATTAAAGGAATTTCAATTAAAACAAGATGAAATTGCAGAAAGAGTTTGTAAGAGCAGAACAGCAGTTACGAATTCGATGCGTCTTTTAAAACTGTCGGATAAGGTCAAACAATTATTGATTGATGATATAATTTCAGGAGGACATGGAAGAGCGTTACTTCCGATAGATGATGAAGAATTGCAATACACGGTTGCACTTAAAATTTTAGATGAAAATATGAGTGTGAGAGAAACAGAGAAGTTTGTAAAAACACTACTGACACCCAAGCCAGAAAAATTAAAGAAACAAGATGAAAAAAGCAGTATTATTTACCGTGGCTTAGAAGAAAAAATGAAAGCTGTTATGGGAACAAAAGTGTCAATAAATCAAAAAAATGACGAAAAAGGAATGATTCAAATCGAGTATTATTCCAAAGAAGAATTTGAACGTGTAGTTGATATGATTATGGCAATTGAAAATTGAAGAATGGTTAGGTGCTACAAATGATAGTTTTTGATAACTTAGGAATTGATATAGGATATGTTCTGCTGGGTGCAGTAGGAGTCATATTCATAAATTTAATTTTATTAATCGTTATAATGGTAAAACAGAGAAAATTAAATCGAAAATACAAAGATTTTATGTTAGGAGAAGACGGAAAATCGCTGGAAAAACTAGTTCAAAAAAGATTTACGGAAGTAGATGATATAAAAGAACAAATGTTCCGTGTTAATAATCAATTAATAGAAATCAATGATTTTATTTTAAATACATACAAGAAGATGGCTATTGTTAAATATGATGCATTTCGTGAAATGGGCGGAAATATGAGTTTTGTATTGGCTCTCTTAACAGAAAAAAACGATGGATTTGTACTTAATACGATGCATAGCAGTCGAGAAGGTTGTTATACTTATGTAAAAACGATACAAAATGGACAATGCGATGTCTTACTTTCGGAAGAAGAGAAGGAAGCACTTGAAACAGCAATGAAGAAATAAGTAGGTTTGCAGTATGAGAAAAATCCTAGTAATAAATATAAAAGGGAATGAAATCCTTGCAAAAAGTATTATCTCAGATATGGATACCGTTTTAATTCCTATGGGAACAAAACTAACAACAAAATACGCAAAGAAGCTTGATGAATTAAAAATTAAGTCTGTTTATATTGAGGATGAAATTTCTGAGGGGATTAATGAATATGAAATTACGGAAAATATAATAAAGGAACAGTGCCAGAGTATGGTCGCAGAGACAATTAATAAATATGCATACTCTGGAACTTCAGAATTTGAAAAGCTTCGAGGAGTTGTAGAAAATATTATTGATGATATGCTAAGTAAGCCAGAAGTGATATTTAATATTTCAGGTGTCCGTCAAAGAAGCGAACATATGTATGCCCATTCTCTAAATGTATGTGCTTTGTCAGTACTGCTAGGTCTTCGCCTTAAATTAACAAAAAAAAAGATTGATGATATAGCGGTGGGAAGTGTTTTACATGATATCGGTTATGTTGATATTCCAAAAGAGAGAATGGAACAGGATATTAAAGTAAAAAAAATGCATGTAATCAAAGGGTATTCGATTGTAGAGCCGGAAGAATGGATTAGCAGAGAGTCAAAGGAAATTATATTAACCCATCATGAATTGATTGATGGAAGTGGATATCCGATGCATATTAAAGGAAATAAGATTAAGATTGGTGCAAAAATTGTATCAATCTGTGATACTTTTGATAATCTGATTTATGGAACCGATGTTCAAACCATGAAAGTTCATGAAGCAATTGAATTTATTGTTGGATTGGGTGGACAAAAATTTGACTTGGATGTTGCAAGAGTATTTAATGAATCAGTAGCAGCCTATCCAGTAGGAACATTAATTCAGACAAATCAAAATGAGGTTGGAATCGTGTTAAGGCAAAACAATAAATGTCCCACAAGACCGATTGTTCGTATTATAAGAGATAAAAATGGGAATGTTTTAAACGAGTGGATTGAACGGGATTTAACAAAAGAACTTACAATATTTATAAAGGAAACATTGGAAGATTATTAGCAATTAGAAAAGGTAGGATTCGTATGCATAGTTACCTTCGGGCAGTTGGGTTTAGTAATATCAATACAAGAATCGAATTAGATAAGATAATCGGCTTAGTAATGGATCGACCCACAGAAAAAAGGCTTTCAAAAATAAGCCGTATTGAAGCTATAACAGAAATTAAAAAAGATTTTGCAGATGGAATGGGTGTTGCTATTCGTGGAGTCTATGATGAAAAAGGATTTTTTCACTTAGAGCATTATTTTCCATATTATAAAGGAAAAAATATTACCGCACGCGAAGATATTGTTATCAATAAACGTGTGGATACAGATGCTTACACTGGTATGTGTGATGACATTAGACTTGGTGTTTCGCTTATTTTCTATCTTCAAAACGCAATTGATTATATTGAGTCCAAAGGCATGGAGGGGCAGAGTCGAATTATGCCACTTACTCTAACAAGTTTATCACTGGAAGGTAAAATATTATTAGGGCTTGATATTAACGATAAAAAACAAAAGAATAAGCAGGCAGAAAATAAGCAAAGAAGTCAATTAATTGCAGAGGCACGTGCAGGCAACCAAGAAGCCATTGATAGCCTTACGATTGATGATATTGATATGTATGCCATGATATCCAGAAGATCGAAAACAGAAGATATTTATTCGATTGTCGATACAAGCTTTATTCCATACGGATCGGAATCTGACAATTATTCCATTATCGGAACAATACTTAGTTGGAAGCTTGTGCAAAATCAGATGACGCATGAAGAGGTATATCAATTATTTTTATCATGTAATGATATTAATTTTGGAGTGTGTATCAATAGATCAGATTTAATTGGAGAGCCTATGGTGGGAAGACGATTTAAGGGAACGATATGGATGCAGGGAAATGTTGATTTTACGACACTGTAAAAACGGTAAAAACCCCTATGGGAAATAAAAATACGGGAATTGATTTTTCCTGTTTTTTATGGTAGAATATAGGAGTTGTTTCCATAGTTAAGTGGATATAACATGCCCCTCCTAAGGTTCAACTATGGTTATACCTTAAGGAATGAAAAAGGGTAAAGGTTTGGAGTTCGAATCCATCCAGAAACCGAAGAAGGTCAAAATAAGAAATAGAGATAATTCGTCACGAAAGTGATTGGATTCATAGAGATGGTCGCCGAGGCCAAAAGGCTTGAAAGCCTTGAAAAATCGGCATTTGTTCCCGTAGTTAAATGGATATAACAAGCGCCTCCTAAGGTTGCGTTACAACGGTCACCTCAAAAAAACTAAATAAGGGATTGCAGTTCGATTTTGATCGGGCTATAATCATATATCAGACACGTCCATATAGCTCAGCTGGATAGAGCACACGCCTCCTAAGCGTGGGGTCGGAGGTTCAAATCCTCTTATGGACGCCAGTGAACAACGCCGAAAGCCTTTGTTTTCAAGGGTTTTCGGCTTTTCTTATATAAAAAGCTGCGAAAAATCTCTTTCACTGTATGAGATAAAATTCTACTCCAAAATTTGATTTTTGACAACCCCTCCAGAATCGAACGGTTGTTATAAGACAAAATCGCCAGCTAATTTTTAGCAGAAAACGGGCTGTTCTTGCTAATGAAAATGCCCTTCCTGCTAATCAGCCCCAAAATCGTGCCAAAAATCCAGCTAATCAAAAAAGGCGGATGTTTTGAGTACCATGCTGTTATAGCAGATAAAATTGAATATCGTTATGTACATAGAGCGTCTATTTGCCCCGCATTGGGGATGGATAGGCGCTCTTTTTTTATGCCCAAAACTATGGGCAAATACAAGAGATTGGAGGTGTTTTATTTGAGCAAGCCTGTTTATGCCGCAGACAAGCCGAGCGATTGCCATTACTGCTACTACTGGACGAATGGCAGAAAGGGTTGCCGTCTGGGTAGAAATAATTGCTACTACTTAATCTCTTTGCCACCGAAACCCAAGTCGGAATGTGATGGCTGTCCCTATGGGCGAGATCACCCGTGCATTGGTTGGTGTACGAAGAAGGTTATGCGTGAAGTGGGGCTTCGTTGATATGGATGCGTATGAACAGGAATACCGCTTCTGCTATTTTGCCCGATGTCCTTACGAAAAGACGGATACGACTTTCCGCAGCATTCCGCTGACAACAGAAAGTTTTCCGCAGAAAGAAGGTGGTGAAGCCGTGTGAGTTTTGATTATTTTTACGGTCAGCAATCCGATCTATTCACATTCTATCGAGTTCCGAAGGTGTTGTTCACGAACGAGAGGTTCTGGAATATTTCTGCCGATGCCAAGATGCTGTATGGCATTTTGCTTGACCGCATGAGCCTGTCTGCCAAGAATGGCTGGATAGATAAAAACGGTCGAGTGTATATCATTTTCACAATCGACGAAGCAAAGATGGCTCTGAACTGTGCTGAACAAAAGGCTATCAAGCTGCTCAGTGAACTTGAGAAAAAAGCAGGATTGATTGAACGTAAGCGCCAGGGTTTGGGAAAACCCAACCTGATCTATGTGAAGAACTTTATCTCTGCTGTGGATTCACAACTCTTGAATTGTGAAAATCACAATTCTGGAACAATGGAAATCACAACTCAAGAACTTCCGAAATCACAATGTAATAATACTGATATTAAAAATACTGAATTTATTGATACTGATTCTATCTTTCCTTCCGGAAATGGTGGAATGATGGACGAGAATGACCGGTATCAAGAATACTTTGATTATTTCTCGGATCAGCTCAGTATGGATTTGTTGAAGAAGGATTACCCTTACGATTCCGAAATGCTGGATAACATTCTGGAGTTGATCGTTGAAACAGTTTGCACAAAGCGACCGTTGATTCGCATTGGTGCAGAGGAGCGTCCGGCAGAAATTGTCCGCAGTCGGTTTATGAAACTGAATGTCGAACACATTCGATATGTTATGGACTGCTTCAAGGAAAACACCACAAAGATCAGAAATATCCGTCAGTATATGCTGACTACGATATACAATGCGCCGACGACAATAGGCACCTACTACGATGCTCTTGTTCGGCACGATATGTCACACGGATATTTGGAAGGAGGATTTAAGAAATTGAAAATGAAGCGAGAGGAAGGAGAGTGACGAAAAATGTCGAAAAAAGCAACCATCATTGCGGTGGTCAA
>JASKJZ010000016.1 GCA_030154385.1 Clostridiales bacterium | reverse complement strand
AGAAAAAAATCGCATCTTTCAGTTGCAGCATATTTGGTTAACAGCAAGGGAATGGAAGGACTGAAAGAACATAAGAAGTCATTTTACATAGGAAGCATTCTTCCGGATTGTATTCCAAGCTTTATTACAAGAAGACGTTGTATCGAGGACACGCTCCCTATCTTAAGACAAGAAATTGATAAAATCACACAGGACTATGATATTGATCAGGGAATTTCCATGTATTATTGCAGACATCTTGGTGTTATTACGCATTATATCGCGGATTATTTTACATTTCTGCATAATCAAATTTTTCCAGGCAATATTAAAGATCATTGTATATATGAAGAGGAACTAAAACATCAAATGCGTCAATATGTAAAATCAGGAGAGGCCAGAAAAGAAAGGGAGGATTGCCCCTTGTTTCGCAATACGGATGAGATTATTGATTTTATAAAAAGAATGCATAGTGAGTATCTTAAACTTATGATTGAGGTAAAGGTAGATTGTGAATATATAGTAGAGTTATGTCATCGGGTCGTTGACGCGATTTTACAGCTTCTTGAGCTTGCATTACTAAAAGAAAAGCAGATACAGATGGCATAGTTTAAGGGGTGACAGAAATATACATGGGTATAAAACAGATACTAATCGTAGAAGATGATAAAAAATTAAGCCGGGGTCTGGAACTCGCATTAAAGCATGAAGCATTGCGGATAGTGACTTGCTTTGATTTAGAGACAGCAAGAAAGCAACTTTCTTTGGTACGATTTGATTTGGTATTATTGGATATTAACCTTCCCGATGGCAGTGGAATCACTTTATTAAATGAAATTAAGACGGCAGGTAATTTACCTGCCGTAATTCTTTTAACCGCAAATGACACCGAGATGGATATTGTAGCAGGACTTGAGTGCGGTGCGGATGATTATATTACAAAGCCCTTTAGCCTTGCTATTTTACGGGCAAGGGTGCATGCGCAGCTTCGTCAGGCAGCTTCCTATGCAGCCACTTACTATGAGGTGAGACCCTATATCAAAGGAGCGTATCAGTTTGATTTTATAAAAATGGAATTTCTGTATCGTGGACAAAGCGTTGTTCTTAGTAAAACCGAACAAAAGCTCCTTTATCTTTTGATAGAAAATCGAGGAACTACGTTGGCTAGAGCTGTTTTAATGGATCGTATCTGGGGGGATGGTTCTGCTTTTGTAGAGGAAAACGCGTTATCGGTTACGGTCAAGCGTCTTCGGGATAAATTAATGGCAGATTCTTATATTAAAACCATATATGGAATTGGTTATGCATGGAAGGAACCAAGCGATGAGTAAGGGAGCGGTTATGATAATAGCTGCAGCATTTTGTTTTGGTTGTCTTAGTTTGCTTTTGTATGAGCGCTATCGGATGCGAAAAATTATGAACCGCCTAAATGAGATGATGGATCAGGCGCTAGAGGGTACTTATCAAGAGAAGCACTATGATGAAAGTTTATTATCTGCGGTAGAAGCTAGATGGAATCGTTATTTAAATGCATCTTTGGTGTCGGCACGAAATTTAGCAGACGAAAAAAATAAGATAAAAGAAATGCTGGCGGATATCTCACATCAGACGAAGACACCGATTTCGAATATATTGCTATATACGCAGCTGCTAGAGGAGCAAATAGCTTCCAGTGACAACAACGAATATGTAACAGCACTTCGAGAGCAAGCAGAGAAGCTTTGTTTTTTAATTACCGATTTGGTGAAATTATCGCGGCTGGAAGCTGGTGTTTTCATGCTTCACCCGAAGGAGCAGGAAGTTAATTCACTGCTTTTGGAGGTGGTTCGTCGGTATCTTCCAGCAGCAGAAAAAAAAGGCCTTGTGATAACAAAAGTAGATACAAATGCAGAGGCAGTCTTTGACTACAAATGGACCTTGGAGGCACTCTCCAATTTGTTGGATAATGCGATAAAATATACAGATAGTGGTGGAAGCGTCGAAATTTTGGTAACAGAATATGAGCAGTTTTGCTGCATTGCGGTTCACGATACGGGAATTGGAATTGCAGAAGAAGAGCAAGCCAATATCTTTTGTCGGTTTTATCGAGGCAAAAGGGTATATGACAAGGAGGGAGTAGGAATCGGCCTTTATTTGGTAAGGCAGATTCTTTCCAGTCAGGATGGTTATATAAAAGTATCCTCTGTGGAGGGAAAAGGCTCCATATTTTCTATGTTTTTAAAAAAATAATGAAATCTTTCAAAACTGGAAGATTTGTTTTCTGTCTGGAAAGATTGTGGAAAGATAGATATGGTAAAGTCTGTATGGTAAGTGATATACAGACTTTTATTTTTTGGAGGAATGAGTATGGCGATTTTGCAGACAAGCAAGCTAGTCAAAATTTATGGAAGCGGAGAAAATAAGGTGAACGCCTTAGCAGGAGTTGATTTGAACGTAGAGAAGGGAGAATTTGTGGCGATTGTCGGAACTTCTGGAAGTGGGAAGTCCACTCTGTTGCATTTATTAGGTGGATTGGATTGCCCAACTTCTGGAACAGTACAAGTCGATGGGAAAGATATCTATTCCCTAAAGGAAGAAGAGCTTACGATTTTCAGAAGACGAAAGATAGGGTTTGTTTTTCAAAGCTATAATTTGATTCCTGTGCTCAATGTTTATGAGAACATTTTGCTGCCGATCCAATTGGATGGGAACCGACCGGATGTCAATTACGTGGATAGTCTGCTTGGGACATTAGGACTTACGGATAAGCAGGAGAATTTACCAGGGCAGTTATCTGGAGGACAACAGCAGCGAGTTGCTATCGCGCGTGCGTTAGTAACAAAACCAGCAATTATACTAGCGGATGAACCAACCGGAAATTTGGACACTAAGACAAGTCAAGATGTTTTGGGACTTTTAAAGATTACGAGCCAAAAATATGCACAGACCGTTGTTATGATAACGCACAATGAAGAAATTGCGCAGCTTGCGGATCGAATCGTTCGGATTGAAGACGGATCCATTGTTTCACGGTAGGGGGGTGAGTATGTTGAATGTTTCAAATAAAGGATATATGATCCGATTAAATGCAAAGCGGATGAAGGCGGCCAAGACACGCTATCTTGTTGCTGTTTTTGCTATTGCCTTAACATGTGTGCTATTTACCTCCTTATTTACGATTGCGTTATCAATAAATGCCGCAATCGAGCAGGCAAACTTTCGGCAAGCAGGTGGCTATAGTCATGGTACTTTTAAATATCTGACAAAAGACGAGTTTGATGAACTGAAAACAGACGCTCTAATTAAGCAGCACGGTCTTCGAAAATTTATTGGAATGGCAGAGGATGCATCTTTTCAAAAGTCGCATGTCGAGATTGGATACAGTGATCAAAACCAAGCACACTGGATGTACTGTGATCCAATCGAGGGGAGCCTTCCAAAAGAGGGAACGCATGAAGCGGCAACGGATACACATGTTTTAGCACTTTTAGGAGTAAAGCCAGAATTGGGAGCTTCCTTTACCCTGACTTTTACGGTCGATGGAACTTCTATCACAGAGGATTTTATTTTGAGTGGTTGGTGGGAATACGATGAAGCAGTTGCTGCCAATCATGTGCTGCTTCCAGAGAGTCGTGCGAGTGAAATATATCAGCAGGTAGGGATAGGAGATGGGATTGGAAACGATGGTATGACCGGCACATACAATATGGATATTATGTTAAAAAGTGCAAGAAGCATTGAAAGTACGATGCAAAAGATAGCAAATAGCCATGGGTATCAAATTTTGGATCCAGCAAAGCCCTCTTTTCTGGCTACTGGTGTGAATTGGGGATATACAGGTGCCCGGTTCAGTAGCAACATGGATTTTACAACCTTGTTTCTCCTTATTTTTTTATTGTTTATTATTTTACTTACGGGATATTTGATTATTTATAATGTTTTTTTAATAGCTGTTTCCAATGATATCCATTTTTATGGACTTCTAAAAACGATTGGTACTACTAGACGTCAATTAAAGCGTATGATAAGGCAGCAGGCATTTATACTTGCGTTGCTTGGCATTCCATTTGGATTAATAATAGGATACGCAATCGGGAGTAGGCTAACACCATTGGTATTGTCGCAGTTAAACGGAGTGGAGATACATACTGTATCACTTCATCCTGCTATTTTTATTGGAGCTTCTCTTTTTTCGCTTATGACGGTTATGATTTCTTGTGAGAAGCCTGGAAAAATTGCGGCGGCGGCATCTCCAATTGAGGCAATTCATTTTGTGGAAAGAAGATCAATAAAAAAAAGAAAACGAAAGACAAGGACAGGACATAGCATTTTTTGGATGGCAATGGCAAATCTTTCAAGAAATACAAAAAAGACCGTTCTTACGATACTTTCCTTAACGCTTTCGGTGCTGCTTTTTCATCTTACCTATACCTTTACCAATGGCTTTGATATGGATAAATACTTAATTCGTATGGGCTCTGATTTTATTGTTTCGGATAGCAATTATTTTCAAGTAGGAAATGGATTTGACGCAGAGCATGCCCTTTTAAAGGAGGATATTAAAGAGTTTACCAGTCAAAAGGGAATTGAGGATGGGAGCTTTGTTTATGGAACGGTTACTGATGTCAGGGAATTTGTGGAAGAAGCGCATTTTAGAGAACGCTATGAAAAATGGAATGACGAGGAAACAATTGATCATATGATATCCCTTCAAGAAAAGGAAGAAACAGGAAAAATCACAGACAACGTCCAGTTATATGGGATGGAGTCCTATGCGCTTGGGAAGGTAACGCTCTTAGCAGGGGATTTGTCAAAGCTATATGAACCAGGAAAGCGCTATATCGCAGCTGTATATCAGCTCGACGATTATGGAAATCCAATATGGGATTCAAATTGGCCAAAGATTGGGGATATGGTGAGGCTGCGGTTTGACCGTAAAGATAAAAAACAAGATATTGATTATCAGGTGGTAGCACAAATCGCAATACCAAGTTCACTAAGCTTGCGTTACTATGGAAGTGATGAGTTTGTGTTGAATGCCCAGACCTTTATCCAGGATACGCATAAAGATGATATTATGTATTATGCTTGCGATGCGACCGATGCCGGGACAGCGTCGCTAGAGGATTTTTTAGCAAAGTGGACTAAAACGGATATGCCACAGCTTAATTATGAGAGCAAGGCAAGCTATGAAAAGGAGTTTACCGGTTTTCGCAACCTGTTTCTGTTACTAGGTGGCTTATTAAGTCTAGTAGTTGGGCTGGTAGGTGTGCTCAATTTTTTCAATACTATTATGACAGGGATTTTTGCACGAAGAAGAGAACTTGCGATGCTTGCATCCATCGGAATGACAGGAAAGCAAGTATCAATGTTGTTGGTATTAGAGGGAGTTTTATATGCGGCTATCTCATTTTTGACAACGGTTATATTTTCGCTTACAACTGCACCTGTGCTCTCTAAGCTATTAAGTCAGATGTTCTGGTTTTTTACGTATCACTTTACTATGGTGCCAATTCTTATGGTATTTCCATTCTTTTTTGTGATTGCTGCTGTGGTACCCAATATAGTATACCATTTTCTTTCAAAAGAGCCATTGATTGAGCAAATACACATGCTGTAGTGAGTAAATGGACGTTAGAAATTGAAAAACAATCGAAAGGAATAGATATAGACGAACATAGCAATTTGGAATAACTTATTTCGTTGTCTTTGCCGTAATCTTTGTAGCTTTACCAAAATAGTTTTTGCCATTCACGCGTTTATAAGCGCGAACCTTAAAGGTATAATCGGTTTTTGCATGTAACGAACTAGCAACATAGGTAAGGGTATCCGATTTTACCGTTTTTAATTTTACATATTTTTTTGCTGCCTTATCATAACAGTAAATCTGATAACCGTCTGCACCAGCAACCTCACTCCAGTTGAGGCGAATTCTTGAGGAGGTTTTTCCGCCGATAGTCAGAGTGGTTAGCCTTGAAGGAAGTGGAGATGTAAGGAGTGGTTCGGATACCGCGCCAAATCGAGCCTTCGAATCAATTCGCTTAAAGGAGGCAATCTGATAGGAATAGATCTTGGAGGAGTCTAAGCCATTTAGTACATAAGAAGTCTGACTGGGGCTGGAAATCGTTTTAATTTTCGTTTTTGTACCAGTATCTTCGTCGTAAACATAGAGGCGATAACCGTCGCTATCCGTTGCCTTGTTCCATGAGAGGGATACGGAGGTATCCGATAGTGGTTTTGCTGTCAGACTATCAATGGTATTCGGAATGGTATAAGTCGAAATTACCTCGGAAAAAGGACCAAAATAATTTTTGCCACCAAATTTTAGATAGGCGCGTACCTTATAGTAATAAGGAGTAGAAGAGGTAACACTGGCATCGGTAAAAGCGGTGATTGCACTGCCAGAAACAGTTGTTACCTTTTCATAAGCACCCTTTTTTCCGGCACTTCGATAGATTTGATAGCCTTGTCCTCCCTCACTTTCTTCCCAGTTTAATACAATGGCATATGCGGTATTGGCAAGAGGCGTTAAGTCAAGCACCTGATCTGGTGTTTTTTTATACCAGAAGTTTGCGTCAATTTTTCCATCGATCCCATCTACACTGCCACTGCTGGTATATTGCCAAAAACTATAGGAACCGCTGTAGGAGGTTTCATTGGTATAGTTGGCAAGCCAAATATCATATTGTGCGCTGATCAGTTCGGCATAGAGCCCCTTGGTGAGCATGGTATAATTGGCATAGACCATAGGACTGTAGCCAGCTTCCTTTATACGTGCACAAAAAGCAAGGCAGACATCGGTGGCTTCTTGCATTGAAAGATTGGCATCGTATAGTCTGCCCGTTTGTTTTCCATTTGCGCTGGCATATTCAAAGTCCATTACAAGCGGAAGAGAGATTTCATAGCCGCTGACACGTTCCAATAAGTAGTTCGCCTCTTCGATGGCTTCTTCTTCCGTGGTTGCCTGTGAAAAGAAGTAGACACCTACTGGAATGCCTGCATTTATGGCACCTTGTATATTTTGTTCATAGTATTCATCGGCACCAAAATTGCCTCCCGCACCATAACCACGATAGCCTGCACGTATAAAGGCAAATTCTACGCCTGCGGCTCTTGCTTTTTCCCAATCAATCACCTTTTGATATTTGGAAACATCGATTCCATGCAAGAGAATACAGTTATCAAAGACGGGATTGTGCGTAAAATCAGTTGGATAAAACGGGGTGCTAAGAAGTGTTGTTTTTGCAGATACAGGCATAGTCGTCTGCATTAGGAAGGAAAGTGCCAGGATGAGTGTTAAACGAGCGAATCGTTTTTTCTTTAGTGTAAACATTATTGTCCTCCAGTCTTACATCGTTTTGTTCTGCTTTTGAGTGTATCGGCTATTTATCACAAAAGTATGGCAAAAATAAAAAGAGATTGGCAAAGCCAATCTCCTTTGTTTTCATAAGAGGCATTAATCCTCGTCTTCTTCGGATTGTACACTTAAAATTTGACGTTTACGAGCCATTTCATCACTGTCAAGATATTCATCATAGGAGCTAATCTTATCAATTAAACCATTTGGTGTGATTTCCATAATGCGGTTTGCGATGGTCTGTATGAACTGATGATCTTGCGAGGTAAAGAGCACAACGCCTGGAAATTTCATAATACCATTGTTCAAAGCGGTGATGGACTCCATGTCCAAATGGTTCGTCGGTTCGTCCATAATTAATACATTTGCCCCGATTATCATCATCTTGGAGAGCATAACACGAACTTTTTCACCACCTGAGAGGATATTCACCTTTTTTACGCCATCGTCGCCAGCAAATAACATACGTCCCATAAAGCCTCGTACATAGGTGACATCCTTTTCAGGAGAATAAGGCATGAGCCAATCCACGATAGTCTCACTTCCAGAAAATTCCTTGGTGTTATCTTTCGGGAAGTAAGCCTGTGAGGTTGTAACCCCCCATTTATAAGAACCTTCATCTGGTTCCATTTCTCCTGCTAAAATCTTAAACAGAGTCGTGGTAGCAAGGGTATTGCCGCCAACAAAAGCCACCTTATGATCATGACCAATAATAAAGGAAAGGTTATCAAGCACTTTTACACCATCAATCGTTTTGGATAGGTTGGTAACGGTAAGTACTTCATTTCCAATGTCACGGCTTGGACGAAAATCGATATAAGGATATTTTCGGCTGGAAGGACGGATATCATCGAGTTCAATTTTTTCAAGGGCACGCTTTCTGGAGGTTGCTTGCTTCGATTTGGAAGCATTAGCACTAAAACGTTGGATAAAGTCTTGTAATTCCTTGATTTTTTCTTCCTTCTTTTTGTTTGCTTCCTTCATTTGTTTAACCATGAGCTGGCTGGATTCATACCAGAAGTCATAGTTACCAGCATAAAGCTGTATTTTAGCATAATCAATATCAGCAATGTGGGTACATACCTTATTTAAGAAGTAACGGTCATGAGAGACTACAATTACAGTATTGTCAAAGTTTATCAAGAACTCTTCCAGCCAGCGAATTGCTTCTAGATCCAAATGGTTCGTCGGCTCGTCAAGCAGCAGGATATCCGGATTGCCAAATAAAGCCTGTGCGAGCAGAACCTTAATTTTTTGAGAACCGCTCAAATCCTTCATCATATTGTAGTGAAGATCGGTTTCGATTCCCAGACCATTTAAAAGAGTGGCCGCATCGGATTCTGCTTCCCAACCATTTAAGGTAGCAAATTCACCTTCTAGTTCACTGGCCTTGATTCCATCCTCCTCTGTAAAATCTTCCTTTGCATAAATAATTTCTTTTTCTTTCATAATGTCATATAAGCGTTGATTTCCCATAATGACCGTATCCAGGACGGTGAATTCATCGTATTTAAAGTGATCTTGCTTTAAAAATGAAAGACGTTGTCCGGGGGTAATGATGACATCGCCCTTTGTAGGCTCCAGCTCTCCAGTTAAGATGCGAAGGAAGGTTGACTTTCCTGCACCGTTAGCACCAATAAGGCCATAGCAGTTTCCTTCGGTGAATTTAATGTTTACGTCTTCAAAAAGAGCTTTTTTTCCAAGACGGAGGGTAATATTACTTGCTTGAATCATAGCAAATTCCTTTCTATTTTCAATGTTTCATGGTTTCGTTCGATTTCTACACATCAAATCTTATTTTATCGTAAATTCCCTAATTTGCAAGTGTTTTTTTACTTTTCCTTGTATTGGACTTTTGATTTCGTTATAATAGAGAAATAATGATGTCCGATGCACCAGACCTGGCTGCATCGTTAGAAAGGAACGATTGCTCGCATATGAATTTACTAACGGCAGAAAAGATCGACAAAAGCTATACGGATAAGATTTTACTTAAAGAGGTTACCTTTGGGATACAAGAGACGGATAAAATTGGCGTACTTGGTATCAATGGGTGTGGAAAGTCGACCTTATTAAAAATGATTGCTGGGGTGGAAAAGCCGGATGCTGGAACAATTACAAAGGGGAATCAGGTGTCCATAGCTTATCTATCGCAGACTCCACAATTTGCGGAGGATAACAGTATTTTAGAAAATGTAGTGGCAGGAAAACAGGCGAAGGAAAGTCATTGGAACCTGGAAGGACAGGCCACTGCTATGCTTGAAAAGTTTGGAATTGTGGATCTTTCCCAGCCCATTGAAAATTTATCCGGGGGGCAAAAAAAGAGAGTGGCACTCGTTCGCACCTTACTTACACCAGCGGATATCCTGGTACTTGATGAGCCGACCAACCATTTGGATCATGAAATGGCAAGCTGGCTGGAAGAGTTTTTAGCACAGTGGAAAAAGGCTTTTATCATGGTCACACATGACCGTTATTTTCTAGATCAGGTGACCAATAAGATTTTTGAACTAAAGCGCGGAAACTTGTATAGCTATACAACTAATTATCTGGGTTTTTTGGAACTAAAGGCGCAAAGAGAAGCAATGGAGCTTGCGACAGAGCGTAAAAATCAGAGTCTTTATCGACAAGATTTAGAGTGGATGATGCGTGGCGCAAGAGCACGTTCCACGAAGCAAAAAGCGCATATCGAGCGATTTGAAGCACTTAAGAACCGAGATAAAATCGTAGAGGATCAATCCGTCGAGGTAAATACGCTATCCTCCCGTCTAGGAAAGAAAACATTAGAGTTATGTAACGTCTCAAAAGCCTATAAAGAGAATGCTTTATTTTCAGACTTTTCGTATTTGTTTTTAAAGGAAGATCGGATTGGTATTATCGGAAGCAATGGCTGCGGGAAGTCTACCTTGTTAAAAATTATGACCGGAAAAGAGAAACCCGATCAGGGAGAGGTTGTCGTTGGAGAAACGGTTAAAATTGGATATTTTTCGCAAGAAAATGAGGAACTGGATAACAATCAAAAGGTGCTTGATTTTATTCGCGCTACCGCAGAATATATTAAGACTGCAGACGGCGAATTATCGGCCTCTGCGATGTGTGAAAAATTTTTATTTGATGGCACCTTACAGCATTCATTGATTGCAAAACTCTCCGGAGGAGAAAAAAGACGTCTTTGTCTGCTGAAAATTCTTATGGAGGCGCCAAATGTTCTGATTTTGGATGAGCCAACAAATGACCTTGACATCGAAACGCTTACCATACTTGAAGATTATTTAAAGGATTACGATGGAATTGTTGTAACAGTTTCTCATGACCGCTATTTCCTTGATAAATTGGCGACTCGTATTTTTTCCTTTGAAGAGGGAAGGATTAAGCGATATGAAGGTAATTATGAGGATTATCGGCAGCAAAGAGGAGAAATAGAGGCGATAGCAAAAAAGCCAAAAGAAGAAAAGCCAAAGGCAGCAAAGGTAAAGGAAACAAAGCGTAAGTTTTCCTATCAAGAGCAAAAGGAATTTGATACCATTGATGATACGATTGCCGTATTGGAAGGAAAAATCGAAGCATTGGAGGTGACAATGCAGCAGGAAGCAAGCAATTACGAAACACTTTCTGCACTAACACTGAAAAAAGAGGAGCTAGAGAGTAAGCTTGAGGAAACAATGGAGCGCTGGGTATATTTAAATGATCTGGCAGAACAGATGGAGATGGAGCGATGCAAGGAGTAAAAACGGGAAGACCTTTTCCACTTGGGGTAAGTCAGAGCGTGGAGGGAGTACAATTCGCTTTGTGTTGGAAGCAGGCAAAAAAATGCAGTTTATACCTGTATGATTTAGGAAGCGAGCAAGTACAGGAAATATTTGATATGAGCAGGCATCGGGTAGGGGATGTATACACCATTTGTCTGAAAGATAAAGAGCTTGCGCAGTTCGAAGGAAAAGAATATCTTTACGAAGTAGATGGGTGTTTTGTCGTGGATCCATACGCCTCCCGTATTACAGGAAGAAGTCAATATGGAAAGCTTATAGGGATACAAAAGGGAGTGATTGCGCAATTGCCCTTTGATTGGGGGGAAGATGCGCCGCCGATGATTCCCTACCATAATCTGATTCTTTATCAGCTTCATGTTAGAGGATTTACAAAGCATGCATCCTCGGGTGTGCGTGCAAAGGGAACCTTTCGTGGTATCATGGAAAAGATTCCTTACCTCAAAGAGCTTGGTGTCAATGCACTTCTCTTGCTTCCCTGCTACGATTATAATGAAATTAGTCTCTCTAGGGAGGACAGTCGCTTTTTGCCTCCTGAGAAAAAGAAACTGAACTACTGGGGCTATGCAAAGGAGGCTTTTTACTTCACTCCAAAAGCTTCCTACGCAAAGGATAAAGAAAATCCGCAAAATGAAATGATGGAGCTTGTTAAGACTCTTCACAAAGAGGGAATCGAAGTTGTTCTTGATCTGTATTTTCCAGAGGGGACAAATCCAGTTCTTATTCTGGATTGTTTACGTTTTTGGAAGCTTACGTATCACATCGATGGCTTTCGTATCAATGACAATGTAGCACCTTGTGAGCTTTTAGCAAAAGATCCACTTCTTGGAGGAGGAAAACTTTTTTCTTCTTTCTGGAGGGAGGAGGAACATACAGAGGATACGCTGTATGGACGGGGAAGAAGTGTTGCCTTACTGAATGACGAATATCTGGGTGATGTCCGCCGTTTTTTGAAGGGAGACGAAGGAATGGTTCGAAGCATTATGTATCGAATCAAACGAAATCCGAAACATATGGCGGTTATCAATAATATTACGAATGTGAATGGATTTACATTAATGGATCTGGTTTCCTATGATGTGAAGCACAACGAGGAGAACGGCGAAAACGGAAGGGATGGCACGGATTATAACTATAGCTGGAACTGTGGAAAAGAAGGAGAGACTAAGAATAAGCAGGTTCTTTATCTTCGTAAAAAACAGATTATGAATGCTTATTTATTGATGTTTTTTTCGCAAGGCACGCCAATGCTTCTTGCAGGAGATGAGTTTTTGCATACACAAAAGGGAAATAACAATCCCTATTGTCAAGATAATACGATTACCTGGCTCAATTGGAATCGTATCAAGACAAATGAAGAAACCCTTACGTTTGTGAAGGAATTAATTGCATTTCGGAAATGCCATCCAATTCTTCATCGACGAGAAGAGTGTATGGGAAGCGATTATTTATCCTTTGGAAGCCCTGATTTGTCCTTTCATGGAACCAAAGCTTGGTTTATCGATGACTCCAATTACAGCCGTCTTTTAGCTTTTATGCTAAATGGAGCCTATCAGGTGATGCCAAGGGGGAAGCGGGATCAATCCTTTTATGTAGCGTGTAATATGCATTGGGAGCCGCATAGCTTTGATTTACCGAGTCTTCCAAAGGGGTATCGATGGAAATGCAGGTGGGATACCGCCGCCTTACAAGAGGATGTCCTGAAAAATCAGAGAAGCTATCTGGTCAAACCAAGGACGATCGTTGTTTTAGAAAGCGAAGAGGCTCCGTTGTAAGTAAAGAGCAGATATTTTAATAGGATGTGAAAAGGTGAAAATTCAGGTTGAAGAAATCGATGCGGACAAAGAAGAAGAGATTATTATTCGCTGTCATGAGGTAACAGAAGAAGTCTTATCTTTACTAAAAGAATTAAAGCAGCGCGATGGAAAGCTGATTGGAATGCATGGAAGTGAACTCTACCAGATTGTGTGGCGCGATGTCTATTATTTTGAGGCAGTGGATAATCACACGTTTCTTTACACCAAAGACCGTGTTTTGGAAACGAAGCAAAAGCTCTATGAGCTCGAAGAAGCTTGTAGGGGAAGCTACTTTTTTCGAGCTTCCAAATCAACGATTATCAATGCAGCAAAGATCGAGTGTATTCGTCCCGTGCTAAGCGGACGGTTTGAAGCGCATCTTAAAAATGGGGAAAAGCTTATGGTTTCCAGGCAGTTTGTTCCTGCGTTAAAAAAGATTCTGGGTATGTGAGGGGGAAGCGTATGGGAATGCAAGAAATAAAGAAAGCTCTTATTTTTGACTATTTTGTCATAGTGACGGGTTCGCTTTTTGGAACGGTCGCTTATTGTGCGGTATTGGAACCAGACGCTGTTTTTACTCTCGATTATTTTATCTGGATTTTTATTTTTTCTGCAATGGGTGATTTACCGCTTCTTTTGTTTTATTCCAAAAAAGAACTTACCGAGAAAGAATTCCGAGGGCGAATGCTTTTGCATTTTATTGTCTTAGAAATTGTATTACTGGTGGCCGCTTACCAAATGGATATGTATCATACCTTGCCTGGAGGAATCTATTTTGCAGGTATTGTAGCCATTGTATATGGGTTGGTACGGTTCGTCGGGCATCAGATTGATTGTAAAACAGCCTTAAAAATGAATGAGAGGCTATTTCGCATTCGGGACAAAGAGGAATAGGTAGGAATAAGTGAAATCATGATGATATGGGGCACTAAGCATTACGGCTTAGTGTTCTTTTTTTACCACATACGCCCCTTTATTGGCATCTTACCGTTTGTGATATAGACGATGAGAGAAATTTTTGATACGCTGTGTAAAGAAAGAGAGGGAAGTATATATGGATCATATTATTGAAGTGAAGCACTTAAAAAAATCCTATTCCTCCATCATGGCAGTGAATGATTTGAGTTTTTATGTGGAACGAGGAAAGCTATTTGCCTTTTTAGGGCCAAACGGAGCTGGTAAATCAACGACAATCAACATCATTTGTACCTTTTTGCAGGCAGATAGCGGAAGTGTGTTGGTGGATGGAGATGAGCTTGGAAGAGAGGACGATGCGATTCGAGCAAGCATTGGCGTTGTATTTCAAGAAAGCCTGTTAGATGAACATCTTACGGTTGAAGAAAATCTTTTGTTACGGGCAGGACTCTATGGCTTTGGGAAAAAAGAGCAAAGAGAACGCATGATGAAGGCTGCTGGTGAAACCGAAATTCTTAGTTTGTTAAAACGTCCGTATGGAAAGCTGTCGGGGGGACAAAGAAGAAGATGCGATATTGCAAGAGCGCTTTTAAATACTCCCTCCATTTTATTTCTGGATGAACCGACGACAGGACTTGACCCGCAGACCAGACGGAATGTATGGGAGACGGTAAAGCGGCTACAAAGGGAGCGGGGAATGACGGTCTTTCTTACCACACATTATATGGAGGAAGCAAAGGAAGCGGATTATGTGATTGTAATTGATGATGGAGCAATCGCAGCAAAGGGAACACCTGCCAGCCTAAAGGAACGATATGCAAAAGATCGCCTTCATTTTAGCAGCAGCAATATTGAACCTATTTGCGAAGTCATGGACGCAAAAGGGATCCGGTATCGTGTGAAGGAGGGGCAGATTACCGTAGCATTAGAAAATACAATGGAAGCAATTCCTCTTATCGAGGAATGCAAGTCTTTAATTCATGGATTTACCGTAACCAATGGAACACTTGACGAAGCATTTATAGAAATTACAGGGAAGGAGATACGGGAATGATTGCATTGACCAAACGGAATTTAAAGCTTTATCTTAGGGATAGGGCAAGTGTCTTTTTTTCCTTACTATCAGTTATTATCATCATTGGTCTTTATGTGCTTTTTCTGGGGGATATCTACACAGGAGATCTAAGTGCGTTTGAAAATGCGAGGGAACTTATGGACACCTGGGTAATGGGAGGAGTGCTGGCAGTGACCAGCGTAACGACTACAATGGGGATTTTATCCAATATGGTAAAGGATAGGGAAACAAAGATTTATAAGGATTTTTATGTTTCACCGATGAAAAAGAGCCAGTTGTCGGGAGGTTATCTCCTAAGTGCCTATATAATAGGCGTTTCCATGTCCCTCATTGCCTTTGTTCTTTCACAGGTCTTTATTGTGACGAATGGCGGACAGTATCTGCAGACGGGTTCCGTCATTAAGATACTAGCCCTGATTTTACTGATATCCCTTATGAATACGGCAATTGTATATGTAATCGTTTCTTTCTTTCAAAGCCTCAATGCATTTTCCACTGCAAGTACGGTGATTGGAACCTTAATTGGGTTTGTGACGGGTATCTATCTACCCATTGGTATGTATCCTGAGGGCGCACAGTGGATTATAAAGCTTTGTCCATTCTCACATGCAGCACTTTTATTTCGTCAAGTTATGATGGAGGATGCAATGAGTCGGGGATTTGCAGGAATGCCAGATGACGTCGTGCTGGAGGTAAAAAAAGAACTAGGCATTATCTATACGTTTGGTAAATATACCATTTCGTTTGAACATAGCCTAGTTATTCTGTTTATTTGTATGTTGCTCTTTCTGTTCCTCGCAATATTCCTCCAAAGAAAAAATTCATAGATCCTCCAAAAAAAATTCATATTGACAAACTAACAGTATTCGTTTATTATAATTAAACACCCTGCCCTGTTTTATCAGTTTTTTCACTTCTTTTCTTGTTCCCACACCACTGTTCGAAAGATACCTGTCCAGTCTCATTGTTTCTTCTTGTCCAGG
>JASKJZ010000015.1 GCA_030154385.1 Clostridiales bacterium | reverse complement strand
TTTTTGTTTTCATATCTTCCTCCTACCGATCCCTTCCAGTTTTTGTCTAGATAAAGCTTTCTCCTCGAATTAATTTTGATAATCCATTTGCTGCGCATAATAGCACGAGACTAATTACACTCTTTAGCATACTGATAGCCGTGGAAATCGAATAACTGCCGCTACCCATTGCCAAGTTGAATACATATAGATCCAGCACTTGAATATAATCCTTATTGAAAGCATTCTGAAACACGTAGAATTGCTCCATTCCATTATTCAAAAAGTTCGCGATACTTAACATCAATAAAACAAAGAAGGTTGGTAAAATGCTAGGAATCGTAATAAACCGAATACATTGCATGCGAGAAGCACCATCGACACGTGCCGCCTCGAACATTGCTTCGTCAATACTAGAAATCGCCGCAATGTACATAATAGCTGCCCATCCAACATTTTTCCACGTCAGCCAGCACCACTGGGTAAACCACACATGTTGATTGGATTGCAAAAACAAGATGGGCTCCTTGGTTATCCCAAGGCTTTGCAGCACCGTATTTGCCATACCCGTACTATTGAATAAGCAAAACGCTACCGAGTATACCAAGACCCAGCTAATGAAATTTGGAAGTGTTGTTAACGTCTGTACGATTTTTTTGAAGGGGCCACATTTTATCTCATTTAAAAAGACCGCAAAAATCATCGGGAGCCAGGAAAATAAAAGGCTAAGCCCACTGATAGCAAAGGTATTTCGAATAATGATCCAAATTTGTCTTCTCTTGACTTCTGTCTGTACCAAAGATGCGAACCACTTAAGCCCTACGAAACTATCCATGGAGAGTTTGAATGGCGGTCGATAGTCAAAAAACGCATAGACCCATCCATAAAGAGGATAGTATGCAAAAAGGGCTACCATTATTATAAAGGGCAAAATATACAAAAACTCTTTATAGGAATTTAACTTCTTTTTGTTTCGCGTAATCTTCATTCTGAACCTTCTTTCACAAGTTATGCCTTCTAGTATTTTTTTGTAAGCCTTAGTACCTGTAGAGAATATGCTGGCGCCCGATAATGGAAGCACCTTCCTGCACCGCTTAGCACCCTTTCCTCATCACATATATTTTGTGGATTTTGTTCGGTATTTTGGGCTAGCTGTTCACCACTTAGAATCGCTGCGCTATAGGTATCTGCAACCTCACAGTCCAGTGTAATCTCGATTTCATCCTCGTGTGGAGCCATATTTACCACTTTTATGATGACTTGCTCCGTGGTATCCGTCACCACACTGCTTAATGAAGAAAACCCAGGAACCAAAAAGTCACTTATATGGACATGATTGATGAACAACTGAATTTTTTCTGCGTCTGCAATGTAACGGAAATGATTATATGCGCCTCGCTTTAACACAATATCCTGCTCTGATAAGATTTGCTTTGTCTGTTCGCTCTCCACATCCATGACCGAACATGTGGTTTCTGTTATCTTCCATTGAAAAGCTTTTACCTTCTCTGCATTCCACTCCTTTGGCGGATTGGTTTCATCCGGTATATACATTTCCTTTGGTATTCTGGAGGTATCAATACCAATCGTAAATTCTATATCCTCCTCAATAAACACTTCTAGCTCGAACGTACCGTCCTTCACATCCTCTGCTCCAAACACAACATAGGAACTTTTGGTATTCACATTCCACAGACCCTTAGCTTCTTCCCTTTGCTTTGCATCGGGCACCCGCAGTATAAAGCCATCCCCCTGTTGTTCGGTATTTCCAAGTAGTTCATGACTTACCGATACTTTATTCCCATTCCACCGCGGATTTTTGTATCGGAGCTCCTTTGTGCTCATAAGTGAGCCCATTCCCTTTACCGGGCGGTGCAGCCAATTTGTATCGACCTTTGACCAAACGACCATATCTCCTCTGTTTTGGCCAAATAACTTCCATGCATAATAAGCAGGTATCGCAAAGCTGCTGCTATTCGTAAATCGGATTAAATTGGGAAACCATGCACTATAATTCATATTTTCAAGCAGCGGTGCATACGAAATGAATTTCACGATGTCTTGATTTTGTTCCGCCCCGATTAAAAAAGCTCCTTCTCCAAGTGCCCCATAAAGCTGTGCAACAAATCCCCTGACAACCGAAAGCTCGCCCAAAAAAATCTTTGGTCCCTTACGGTCATATGAGTCAAAATGATGCTGATTTTCTGCAAAAAATTCAGCAGTATTATAGTAATGCTCATCAACAATGTCTGTCGGCAGTCCTTTTTTCTCTACGTGTGTATTGGCTATAAACTGGATATGCGGGTATTGTTTTTTGATGCGTTCATGACACATCTGGTATCTCACCTCGTAATCCTCTCCCCAGTTTTCATTTCCTATCTCTAAATAATTTAACTGGAACGGCTCTGGATGTCCCATTCTGGCACGAAGGCTTCCCCATTTTGTATCTTTGTCTCCAATGGCGTACTCAATCGCATTTAGGGTATCTTGAAGCATCTCCTCTAGATCCTCCCCCTCTAGTAGTACCGATTTTCTTGCCTGACAGGTCATGCCGCAATTAAATACATAGAGCGGCTCCATATTTAGATCTTCACAAAATTGCAAATACTCGTGAAATCCGAGTCCATTGGAGGTACGGTAATGCCACATGAGTTGATGACTGGGACGTTCCCATATCGGTCCTACCGTATTTTTAAAATACATCGCCGTCGCTGGACTAAAGCCTTCTACAATACAACCTCCGGGAAATCGAAAAAATCTTGGATGCAGCTGCTGAATCAGCTCTGCTAAGTCCTTGCGAAGACCATGTCCCATAAAGGTTTCCTTTGGCATTAACGATACGAAGCCCAATCGAACCATACCACTAATCTTTGCGGTTATATAAAAGGCTGCATCCGTCGCATCTTCCTTTGCTGTCAGACAAAGTGTGTATGGTTGGTATCCGTCTGACAACACTTCAATGGTTCCTTCTGCAAGAACTTCATGGTCTGTTTCAATCGAACAGCGCAGCTCCATTTTTTGATCAGACTTTGCAAATACCAGGAGTTGATAGGATTTATTTTTCTGTTGTGGGATACCAGAATATCCCGTGTTAAATATTCTGCCGCCTGGCTGAAAATGAACCAGCAAGGAAGCTTCTCTGTTTGGATTTAAGGTATCCTCACAGTCCAATTCCATTTCCGCGTTTTCATGATACCAGGCTGGAATCGGTGTATAGGGCGTCTTATTTTGCCGAATCCATCGCGATAAACCTTCTCCATGGTTGAACTCATCCCGCCAGCCAGCTTTCGTTACCAATGCATACCCATTTTCTTGCGTGGTACAGTCCTTTGGCGGTATCGAATCCTCGAAGCTTCGATTGCGAAGCATTTCTGGATAGAGTCCGCCATCCCCAGCCCGATTAATGTCTTCGAAAAAGATACCATACAAATCTTTCTCTACTGGAATTATTTTTTCACATGTACGTATATCGATTTTACTCATGTATATACCTATTTCCTTTACATATTATGTTTATTTTGGTCAATCGTTTTACCTTTATAGCTGCATTATATCGCAAACATTTCAAATTCGTCAATTATATTTTATAGTTTTATGTCTATTTCGTATATATATACAATTGATTATCTTTTTTATTGGTTATTTTTACTGTATTTTTCCGATAGTAAATCCTTTTATTCTTTTTGTTGATTTTATAATATGTGAGAAAGTGCCCGAATCGGGCGGATTTCGAATTTTAGAATAAATAAAAAAGGATATAAGTTCTCTATTATTTTAGAAAACTTACATCCTCTGCACCTATGATACGTCTGCTCTTACTTGGAACCGACAGGTAATGAATAGATTTCTTTCATCTGCCCGTACTTCCATAGTACCCTTCATCTGCTCCACGAACATCTTTGTAATCGTAAGACCCAGCCCACTGCTGCCCTTTTGATTTTCTCCATCGCTTTTTTGATAATAGCGATCGAACAAATGCGCAATATCATATTCGGTTAGTTCACCCCTACTTGTGCAAAAAATAAGCGTTGCATAGCGGTTATTTTTTTCCAGGGCGACTTTTGCATATCCATTGGCATACTTAATCGCATTGGAGGTTAGGTTACTCAACACTCGTTGCAGCGCCATCTTATCCGCCTTGATGTAAATCGGGGCATGCTCACTTGGAAACGAAGTCACAAGTTCCAGATTTTTGGCCTCAAATTCCAGATAAGTATTCAGCAAATGTTCTTTCAAAAATCGATACAAATCAATTGTTTCCCAGTGAAATCGATACTCTAAATTTCCTAACCTTGCATATTCATAGAGCTGTTCTACCAACTCATTTAGTTGGACTCCTTTTCGACTGATTACTTCAAATACTTCTTTTTGATCCCTCGTCAGTGCTTCTTGATCTAATAAGTTAATATAACCTAAAATCGACGTAAGAGGCGTTCGAAGATCATGGGAAAGTATTGTGATTTCATTTTTTAACAAGGCAATATTTTTCTTTTGAAGGGAGACATCCTGGACATATTGATCAATGAAATCATTCATTAATAACGCCAACCGTTCCAGCTGTTTATCTGGCAAGGAAATAACCAGATTGCGCTGCGCATAATCTACCTGTTTCATCTCTTGCTTGACCGCTTTTGCATCCTTTTCCAAACGTGCCAGCGCTCTTTTTAGCAAGAAGAGGCGCCAGCCAAAATAAACCGCCAGCGCAATACTGATTCCAGTAATAATCTCCATGATGTGTCCTTCTCTCAATTTGTTATTTTAATTCGATGCGTTCAAAACAGATGGCACCAACAATCAAAAATGCGACCGTCCATCCAAGTCCTACCAGGCAGCTTACGAGTACCGCATGCACATTGGTTGCGGTGGAAGTTATCATCTCGCCTCCTATCGAAAGGCAAATAAGAGGGGTATACGCATTGAGCCTTGCAAAAAGAGGTACTTTCATGCCAAGAAGCGCCATTAAGCGAGGCAGCACCGTTAAGACTACTACAATCCACATGGCTGCTGTAATCGGATTTTCAATCAAAAGCAGAAAAACATAGGTAATGGCAATCCCAGATACCAAGCAAGAAAACGAAGCCAAACTAATTCTTGTCAAATTCATGATCTGATTAAAAAAATCATCCTGCTGCAAAAACAGGCCAGAAATCAATACAAAAAATCCAGTAATAATCAGGTAAACAATGGTTGCGTTTAGTACCATTGCAATAAATCGAGCCAAAAAAATATGGATTCTTTTCATTCCAAAGGAAACCGAATGCTTCAAAGTGTGATTTTTATATTCGTTATTATCGATGATGGCCGCAATCGCAACCGTAAGTAAAAGCATAGTTGACATCGACATATAAATGTTGCTAAGTGCAAATTTTACGGTTGCATATGGAAATTTCGGATCCTTGGTAAAATAGACCAGCACCATGACAAGAGCAAACAAAATCCCCATACAAGCTCCCATAAACAAAATCAGATTTCTATTTTTCACTGCACGATACATTTCACTTTTCATATAATTTAGCATCACATACACCACCCTTTCTATCCAACCTCTACCATATTCATATAATAATTTTCCAGATTTACGACCTTTTTTTCTACCCCCGATAATCCAACATGATGTTGCACGGCCGCCTCACATATCTCTTCTGTACGATCAATTCCCTCATATAAGTGAATGTGGTGATCTGGATAAATTTTAAAATTTTGGTAAGAAAACTGTTCCTCCAAAATAACACTCATTGCTTTTGTGTCCTTTACCGTAATATCCAAATAACTATTGCATTTTTTTAACAGCTCATCGGCAGTAATTTCCTCTTTTAATATGCCATGGCTCAAAAATCCATACTTGGTAGCAATATTTGACATCTCGGCTAAGATATGGCTGGAAATCAAAATTGTGGTATTTTTCTTTTGATTTAATTCCAGCAACGTATTACGAACCTCTATGATTCCCGAAGGGTCCAGGCCGTTGATTGGTTCGTCCAGAATTAAAAATTGAGGTGTCTGTAACAGTGCAAGCGCGATTCCAAGTCGTTGTTTCATCCCCATCGAGAAATTTTTATATCGTTTTTTCCCTGTATCCTCTAAATGCACCTCCCGCAACACTTTCTTTACGGTTTCGTTTCCTGGTACACCAAATTGAATTCTAAAATATTCCAGATTTTCATAAGCCGTCATATTTCCATAAAATCCAGGATCTTCAATCAGGGTTCCCATCTTACATCGCTCCCTATCTCTTTCTTTTTTTGATGTTTTTTGAAACAGCTCAATGCTCCCTTCGTCCGGAAAAGCCAAGCCACATATCATACGCATCAGGGTCGTCTTTCCAGCACCGTTATTTCCTACCAGACCATAGATATCGCCTCTGTTAATGGTTATCGAAACATCCTTAAGCACAACTTTTTTCTTGTATGCCTTAGTGATGTGATTCATTTTTAAAATCGTTTCACTCATTACGATACATCCTTTCGCTTGTTTGATAAGACCATCTTATCGTTTTCCATTAAAGAAGTCATAAATCAAACATAAAGAAAGTTTAAAGTTTTAATTTAAACCCAATCCCCCACACGGTTGTTATATATTCTTCCTTTGTGATTGCCTCTATCTTTTTTCGGATATTACTGATGTGTACACTGATGGTATTGTCTTCCCCATAATATCCTTCCTTCCATATCGCTTCATATAACGCTTCTTTTGAAAAAACCTTTTTGGGGTTTTCTAGCATCAGTCTTACAATTTCAAATTCTTTTACCGTAAGATTTAACTCCTTCCCCTCCACACTTGCCGTCAAAGCCTCTAAGTCTAAGACCAAATTTTTTAGCTGCAGGACTTCTTTTGTTTTCTCTTCCTTTGCATTTTGGAAGCCGCTCCGTCTAAGCTGCGCATTTACCCTGGCAATCAACTCTTTTGGCTCAAACGGTTTTGTTATATAATCATCCGCTCCAAGGCTTAGCACCTCTATTTTATCCTCTAAATTGCTTTTCGCACTCAATGCGATAATCGGAACAATACTTGTTTTGCGTATCTGCGCAATAAAATCTTCTCCCGATAAACCAGGAAGCATCAAATCCGTGATAATCAAATCCATTTCTTCCATCGAAAATTGTAGTACTCCTTCCGTTCCTGAAAACGCCTTGACCACGCGATGATTTTCTTGTACCAGCACCTTTTCGATTAAACGATTAATATCCGCATCATCTTCCAGCACTAAAATATCTGCCATAATTATGTTATCTCCCTATTGTTTTCTTTGTAACCGAACCATTTTTATTGTAGCATGTACCAAATCAAATGTATAGAAAAAGAGCATCCAGGCGTTTCGCCTGAATACTCCCTTTTTCTAGCTCTACTATTTATTTCAGCATATAATCCTTTAAAACGTCATGATCTCTTAATAGCTTTTCAATCACCGTTCCCTTAACAAAATGAAGCACTGGTTTTTTCAAAACATTGAGTGGTCCTGGCAGCTCAATTTCAAGTGGTGATTTACCATCCATCAATTTCACGCTGCTATCCAGAAGCTCACGAACATCATAAACGCTTCCCCAAACCTCTGGAACTCCTCTGTCCACACCAAGCAGACCATACACAGCCTCCATAGCGGTTCTTACGGAATACTCCGTTGTAAATACGGTATCTCTAGGAGTTTCTGCAAACTGTCCAAGGAATGCAAAATTAACACAGCCATCTGGAATGACATCTGGTCTGTCACCCTTTGTTCTTGGCATGAAAAATGCTGTAATATATGGCATCATGGTAGGAACGCATACTGCACTCTTTTCTGCCAGCTCGTCAATTTGATTTACTGGTACGCCCATATGATACAACCATTCTTTTGTAATTTCTTTTCCGGTACAATCCTTCATTGGTTTCTTCACATAGTCGCCTGGTACGTCGGTAAATAGACCATATACCCATACACATACCTTATTTTTATCCTGATCCTTAAATTGTCCTTGACGATTGATTGTCCAGCTAAGCAGCCAAGAAGAATCCTCACAGCTTACAATTCCTCCCGTTACAACCTTACCACTTCTTGGATCTCGCTTGCAAATATTGGTGATGTATGGAATGATTTTGTCATCCAAGGTTGTGACCGTTGCAGATTCCCAATTTGTCTTTTTAATATCTGAGCAAAACTTCTCTGGATGTCCAAATGCAGGATCTTGCTTTGCGATATTTTTCCACAAGCTCCAGCTTCCGCTTGTTCTTACCTCAGCATCTCCGTTTGGTGCGTGATCTTGATCTCCATAAATCGTACCTTCGGTACAGCTTCCGTTTGTCACAAATACCAAATCGTTTTCGGTAAGCACAATTCCCTTTTCAACACCCTTTACCTTACATTCAATTGCCTTTGCAACCTTTTTATTATTGGTAATTTCAAAGATTACATTGGTCACTTCTGTATTAAATTCGAAGGTAACGCCTGCCGCTTCCAAATATTTTTGCATTGGAAGAATTAGGGATTCATATTGATTGAACTTTGTAAATTTCAAAGCACTAAAGTCAGGCAGTCCTGCAATATGATGGATGAATCGTTGGAAATAGAGCTTCATTTCCAATGCACTATGCCAGTTTTCAAAGGCAAACATCGTTCTCCAATAGAGCCAGAAGGTCGAATCAAATACCTCTTCATCAAATACATCCTCGATGGTCTTATCATACAGATCTTCGTCCTTTGTCATGAAGAGCTTCATAATCTGCATACAGCCCTTCTGACTGATATTAAATTTACCATCTGTCTGTGCATCCACTCCTTGATTTCTTGTTGCACGGCATAAGGAATAATTGGGATCTTCTTTATTCAGCCAATAAAATTCATCTAGTACCGAAGCACCTGGAATTTCTAGGGAAGGAATGCTGTGGAACAGATCCCATAGGCATTCAAAATGATTTTCCATTTCGCGTCCGCCCCTCATGATATAACCTCTGGTTGGGTCTTCAATTCCATCACAGGCACCGCCTGCAATATCCATTGCTTCTAAGATGTGGATATGGGAACCTGGCATTTTGCCATCACGGACAAGAAAGCATGCGGTCGCAAGTGCTGCTAATCCACTGCCTACGATATATGCATTTTTTTCATCGACACCCTCAGGTTTTTTCGGTGTCGCAAATGCTTCATAGTTACCATTTGTATAATAAATCCCTTTGCTATTTTTATCATGCTTACCGCGCTCGGTATTGCGATAGCTTGAATTATCGGAATTTTTTACTTTTTTCTTTTTTTCTGTGCTTCCACCATTTCCTTTGGTTTTATTCTTTACCACTAACGCAGTTGCTCCTACTCCTGCTGCTGCAAGTGCAGATAATCCTACTTGTACTTTCTTATTCATCATAATCTACTCGCCTTTCTAAAACATAATCTTAACTGGTTGCTTTTCTTTATGATAGCGAATATGAGCCTCCTTATCTATATACAAATCAGGCAAAGTGATAAAAAACTTATCACTTTGCCTGATTTGTAAAGTAAAACAACGATTTAAAAAACGTTAGTGTTGGTTGCTGAAATTTTCAACGGAATTTGCTATATTTCCATTGAGTGTAATGCTGACCTTTTCCACAATCTGGGCTGGCTCTTCCTTCATGCCCTCCTTGACCCAATCTAAAAGGATGCCAACAAAGCTATATTTATAGAACTCTGCGATAAACTGCATATCCTCCTTAGAAATTGCGGTGCCCTGGGCTTGTTCTTTGATAACACCTTCTAGCAGACCATAGGTCAGCTGGTATAAATAGGTCTCAATCTGCTCTCGGCTCACCGAATGATAGATATTTAAAATAAATGGTTTATTCTCCAAGATAACCTCAAATATCTGCAAAAATCCTTCCTGCCACGTTTGATAGGTCTTCTTTCCTTGCAAGGCTCGTTTTCCGTCTTCCTCACAGCACCAGGCTACCAAATCATAAATATCCTTAAAATGATAATAAAAGGACATCCGACTGATACCGCAATCATTGGTCAGATCATGGATTGTAATTTTATCAAATGTTTTTTTAAGCAAGAATTTTTTCAAGGATGCTTCTAAGTCTGCTTTTGTAGAATTCGACATGGCAGTCCCCTCTTTATATGAATTTCTTTAAAAATGAAAGCTTTGCTTCATCAAACGGTGGGTAACGAAGAGGAATGTCCACTGCCGTAATATTTTTTACCACGGATTTTGTATGAGAAAAGGTATCAAAGCTATACTTTCCATGATAGCCACCCATTCCACTGTTTCCAACGCCGCCAAATGGCATATGATGATTGGAAACATGCATGATTACATCATTGACACAGCCACCACCGAAGGATACCTCTGCATTTATTTTATCCGCGTATGCTTTTCGCTCTGTAAAAATATAGCAAGCAAGCGGCTTATTTCTCTCTTTTACCGTCGCAATTGTCTGCTCTAAGTCAGTATACCCAATAATAGGAAGTATTGGACCAAAGATCTCTTCCTCCATGATTTCTTGGTCAAAGCTTGCATGTGGAATAATAGCTGGCGCAATTTTTTTAGCAGCTTCATTGGATGCACCACCCCATACCTCTCCTGCTCGCTCAATGAGTCCCTTTAATCTCTCAAAATGATGGCGGTTAATGATATTGGGATACCCCTCCATATCCTGGGCATTGGCATATTTTTTATTGATTTCTTGCTTAAGATAACCGATCAATCCCTCTCGTACTGCCTCGTCCACCAAAACATAATCAATGGAGATACAGGTCTGGCCCGCATTTAGAAATTTTCCCCAAACGATTCGCTTTGCAGCCACACGCAGATTTGCATGGCGGTCAACAAAGCACGGACTCTTTCCCCCAAGCTCCAGGGACACAGGAGTAAGGTGCTCGGATGCTGCACGCATAATTGTCTTTCCAACGCCCGGACTACCCGTAAAAAAGATATAGTCATATTTTCTGGAAATGACATCATCATAATCAGCTTCCGGATCGACGCAATATAAATACTTTGCTGGAAAGTTTTCATTGATCAGCTTTTGGATCAGCTTAGCCGTATGAATGCTGCTTTTCGAACACTTGATTAAGGCAGTATTTCCGGCTGAGATGGCACCAACCAACGGAGCCATTGAAAGGTTGAACGGATAATTCCAGGGCGCAAGAATCAAGGTAACACCATAAGGCTCCTTATAGATATAATTTGCTGCTGGGAATGTAGCTAACGTTCCTGGCACACGCTTGGGTCTTGCCCAATGTTCCAGATTCTTGCGGGCATTGCGAATTTCACCATAAAGGATACTGACCTCTGTCATATAGCCTTCCGTCCGGGATTTTCCAAGATCTTTATGGAGCGCCAATAAGATTTCATTTTCATTTTTCTTAATTACGGAATACAGACGATTTAGCATATCCTTTCGGAATGCAAGTTTTTTGGTCTGGTTGGATAAAAAGTAACTTCTTTGTAATGCTACCACTTCTTTTGTTTCCATAACGGACACCTCCTATACTAAAATGCACGAGTTCTCAATCGCTGCTAAAAGCTCCTTAAATCGCGTAACAGAATCCAAAAGTGTGAGATAATAGTAGCTTTCAACTCCTTTTTTTTTCACATCCACAATCCCTGCCTGTCTTAGTATCTTAAGATGATGTGATACCGCAGGTCTTGACAAACTGACCTTTTCTGTGATGGCGTTCACCATAATCCCCTCCTCTTTTGCATCTGCTACAATCAGTATGATTTCTTGTCGCTTCTCATCGTTTAACACTGCAAATAGCGGAAGGCACTGCCGAAACAGCTCCATAATCTCTTCATTGGTCATTTGTGCTGGCTTCATACGCATTTCCTCCTGGACGAGCTTTCGTTGCTTGAATTTAATCACTCATATGTTTATTGGTTTAATCTTATAAACGCATTGTAGCATGGATTCTTTGTAGCGTCAAGTTCTATAACAAACCTTTCTACTCAGATTTTTTCATTTCATTAATACCTTTCTTGACATTTATAATATAACGTTATATAATGTATACATACATCAACTAGTCTAGGAGGAAAAAATTATGGAAATCAAGCAAATAATTGAACAGGTCAAAGAGGAGCGCCCCGAAATAACCAGCATTTTTTTTGTAGGTTGCGGCGCATCCAAAGCAGAGCTATACCCTGCAAAATACTTTTTAGAAGCGAATGCAAAGAAACTGCGTGTCAGCCTCTATACCGCAAATGAATTTTTCTATGCAACTCCTATTTCGGTAAACGAAAAGAGCATCGTAATAACCTGCTCCCTTGGAGGGACAACACCTGAAACAGTAGCAGCCTCTAAGAAAGCTATGAATCTTGGTGCAAAGGTTATCGCCGTTACACACAATGGAGAATCTCCACTTGCAAAAAATGCAGATTATGTTATTGTACATGGCTTTGAAAAAAGCTATTCTGAAAAAATGGAAAAAATGACAAAAGTACTAAACATTGCTGCTGAAATACTTGAGCAATATGAAGGCTATGCCCACTATCAAGAACTGCTTCATGGATTTGAAAAAATTTATGCTTTAATAGAAACCTCTGTCACCTATGTATTGCCCGCTGCTAAATCCTTCGCTCAAACCTATAAAGATGCCCCTGTTATCTATGTTATGAGTTCAGGTGCCACTCATGAAGTTGCTTATTCCTTTTCAATCTGCCTTTTGATGGAAATGCAATGGATCAATTCTGGTAGTTTTCATGATGGAGAATTCTTCCATGGACCATTTGAAATTGTTGACAAGGATGTTCCTTTTATATTACTGATGAACGAAGGCAAAACCCGTTCCATGGACTCCAGAGCACTTGATTTTTTAAATCGTTTTCAGGCACTCACAACCGTCATCGATGCAAAGGATTTTGGTTTATCTTCACATATTTCTCCTGCTGTGATGGATTATTTCAATCCGATACTTATTTCTGCTATACTCCGAGTATATGCAGAACAGCTCTCCATTGCCAGAAATCATCCTTTGACAAAGAGAAGATATATGTGGAAATTGGAATACTAAAAGTTATTTTATTTTCCATCCAAAAGCCTCCATTAGTTAAATTGCTTTTCTAATGGAGGCTTTTCATCTCAATATATATAGGAGGCAGCTTATGTCAATTCAGAAATCCAAAACACTCTTTTTTTCCATGTGCAAATCCATATTCGGGGTTTTCCTTTTTGCCTTTGCCTACCGATTAATCATTGTTTCTCTTCATCTATACAATGGCGGTTTCTCTGGCATCGCTCAGATTCTTCAAATTCTATTACGAGCGTTCCTTCCTGTTCCAATTCCAAATAACCTCGATTTGACGGGATTATTGCTAACCCTTCTTAATATTCCGCTTTTTATTCTGGCGTACAAAAGTATTAGCCGCCAGTTTTTCACTATGACTATTATAACCGTATTGATTCAATCATTTTTTATGTCAGTTATTCCCATACCATCCAAGCCAATCTTTCACGATACACTTACCGGGTGCATCGTCGGAGGGATTATCTCTGGTCTTGGTGTTGGCATAACGTTAAAAGCAGGAAGCTCTGGAGGTGGAACAGATATTGTCGGTGTTTATTGTGCCAAACGATTCCCTGGTGTCAGTGTTGGAAAAATAAGTCTTATCCTAAACGGATTCGTGTATCTCTTTGGAGCCTTTCGTGACAATATTGAAACAGCGGTTTATTCTGCCATATTTTCACTGATTGCAAGTGTTGTACTAGACAAAGTTCATTACCAGAATATAAAGACAAGTGCTTTAATTATTACCAAAAGCCCGGATATAGGTTCTCACATTATCCATCAGCTTCGACGCGGCGTCACTACATGGACTGGCTTCGGCGGATACACAAAAGAGCCGACCTATATAAATATGACGGTCATTTCAAAAAACGAGGTACCTATTTTAAAGCATATAATTGCAGAAATTGATTCTAATGCTTTTATCACATTCAATGATAGACTCGATGTATCTGGCAATTTTGAAAAGCGTTTTGATATCTGAATGAAGGGGCTGATGCAAAAATAGATGAATAATCTATTGGCGCAAAAGCTCCTCTTTTTTATTTAAAAATAGAAAAACAGACTCCGAAGAGCCCGTAATTCATGGTTTGCCACCTGTTATATTGTTTCCATACGGTATTTTCGCTTGGAGAAGACTGCTATTTCATGAAATCCAGCTTCCTTAAGTAACGAGTATGCACTATCAAATCCAGCTCCAATATCTTCAGGTTTATGAGCATCTGAACCAACCGTGATGATATATCCCCCCAAATCCCGATACATTTTCAAAATAAAAGCGCCTGGCATGGTTTCTTTGGGTGACTGGCGCAGTCCGGAAGTATTGATTTCAATTCCTTTTCCGCGCAATATTATTTCCTTTAAAATCAATCGTATCATTGCTTCCTGTTTTTGAGGTTCTTCAAGAAAACCATGTTTGGTAAAATGTCTCTTGCATAGATCAAAATGCCCTATACAATCAAAAGTACCCGTACAAGCAAGTTCTAACAGATTTTCATAATATTTCTCTGCTATTAGACCAACACAATCCCTTGTATACTTCATTTCTTCCAGGTCTATATTATCAAGCTTGTGTACCGAACCAATCAAATAATCAAACGGATATGTTCTTGCAATACACTCTGCCCTTTGTGCAGCTAGATGACTCTGACCAAACTCCATTCCGGCTTTAATAAGCAATTTTCCACAAAAAATCTCACGGCAGCGTTCAAGCTGAATAAAATATTCATCCAAGTAAGCCTTGTGAAAATAGGGACTCTTTTTTCCTCTTGAGTAAAACTCATAGTGATCGGTGAAAATTATTTCTTTCATTCCCTTGTTTAAAGCTTCTTCGCACATTTTCTCCATATCTGTCCCTGCATCTGGTGAAATACTGCTGTGTACATGATAATCGTTCCATATCCCTTTTCCCATTTCAAACCTCTCTCTAACTACCCTTTTACGGCTCCTGCTGTCAATCCTCTGACAAATTGTTTTTGCATTGCCAGAAATAGCACAATCATCGGAAGGGACGCTATGGCTATTCCTGCCAACATCACAGTATAATCCGCCCGTAAATCTCCCTTAAAGGTCATAAGACCAATTGGAATTGTCATGATGCTCTTACTTTCTAAAAAAACATTTGCAAACAGAAATTCATTCCATACAAAATTAAGGTTAACGATAGCACAGGAGGCTAAAACTGGTTTGCTGATTGGTACAATAATTTTCGTAAAGATCTGAAGAGTATTGTAGCCATCCACAAAAGCTGCCTCTTCTAACTCTTTTGGTATTCCAAGAAAATATGCTCTCATTAAAAATACAGTGAACGGAATCCGAAAGGATACATATGGAAGAATGACTGCCCAGTAAGTATTATATATATGCATTGCTTTCAATATTTTATAAAGAGGAACCAATGCAACCTGCTCTGATAGTGCCATTCCACCGAGCACAATCAGAAATATGAATTTGCCGCCTTTTGTATCAAACCTTGTAATACCATACGATAACAAAGAGCTGAATGCAAGAATGAGAAGCAAGGAGACGCTGCTGACTGCTAATGAATTACCAAAATAAGTAAACAGCCCTCGTTCCCAAGCTTGTACATAATTCGAAAACTGCCAAACCTTCGGTAGCTTTAGTGAATTAAGAAACAATTCATTATTTGTTTTAAATGAATTAATAATCAGCCATACCATAGGTAGTAATACGACCAATACCAAAAAAATAAAAAAAACATTGAGTAAAGCTTTGTATAAAAGACTTTTTTTCATATCCTGCTCCTCCTACACCTCTCCAGACTTCGTTACTTTCATCTGAATAATTGAAATCGTTATTGTAATGATGAAAATAAATACACCCGTTGCTGCCGCCATTCCCAGATCATCATGAAGAAATGCATTCTGATATAAGAAGATTCCCAATACCTGTGAACTGTTTCCTGGTCCCCCTGATGTAGTGGAATATACCTCCGTAAATAATTTAAACGCACCAATTATTGTAATTATGGAGCATACTAGCAATTGCTCCTTTGCAAGCGGTAATATAATACTAACTGCTCTTCGTATACCATTAGCTCCATCAATAGCAGCGGCCTCCATATAATCCTGAGATATATTTTGGATAGCCACTACCATCAACATAGTGATATATCCGGTAAATTGCCACTGACTCATTGCTATGATACAGTAAATTGCTAATTTTGAGTTTCCCAGCCATGATTGGGTAAAATCACCTAACCCCATTGCTCTAAGTGCAGAATTAATAAGTCCAAGGTTCGGTTCATAAACAAAGCTAAACAAAAGACCGACGGCCGTCAAAGAAATCAACGCTGGAATAAAGTACAAATTTCTATATACATTCCGGAATCTCCCGGTAAGCTTACTTTCCAGTAACAATGCTATCACAGTTCCAAATCCGACCTGAACAAACAAGGAAATCACACAATATAGGATGTTATTTCTTATCATGATTGGAAAAGCATCATTTGTGAATAATCTATAATAATGATGTGGGTGTCAAAAGTCATTTTTTCAATGACTTTGATATAGATTTTGTACTTTGATAACTGAATAAAACTATGTTTTGTTGATTTACAGCGGCT
>JASKJZ010000014.1 GCA_030154385.1 Clostridiales bacterium | reverse complement strand
GCAATGGAGGATACCTACGGCGTCAATATGCTGGCGGTAAAAGACCAGCAGCCGCATACCTTTAGCCTTCGGGCGATGATTGGCGAATTTATTTCATTTCAGGAGGAGCTTTACACCAAAGAATATGCGCATCTGTTAGCAAAGGCGAGGGATCGGCAAGAGATTGTGGCAGGACTACTGCGTGCCACGGATGTGATTGACTTAATCATTGAAGTATTGCGCGGGAGTAATTCAATTCAGCAGGCAAAAAAATGTCTGATTCAAGGAGAGGTTGCTGAAATAAACTTTAAATCGGTAAATTCGAAAATACAGGCGACACGGTTTGACTTTACCGAGCGTCAGGCAGAGGCGATTCTTTCGATGCCGCTAAGCCGCCTCATTGGTCTTGAAATCCTTAAACTTAAAGAGGAGGAGTCCACGCTAAGTGGGAAAATAGACGAATACGAAGCGGTGCTAGGCGATAAGAAAAAGCTTCATAAGGTCATAAAGAAGCGTCTGTTGGAGTATAAAAAAATATTTGACTACAAAAGAAAGACTACGATTGATAACCTGCAAAATGCAGAATATGTGGAGGAATTTAAGGTCGAGGATATTGTGGTCTTAATTGATCGCTTTGGATATACCAAAACGATGGATCAGGCAAGCTTTCTTCGAGTCTCGGAGGATTCCAAACGAGAATATCCGCACATTCTTTATATGCAAAACATTGATCGCCTTTGTGTGTTCACGGCACAGGGCAATATGCATCAGGTAAAGGCAGAGAAAATACCGAAATGTAAAATAAAGGATAAGGGTACCTTGATTCATACCCTGTGTAAGCTGGATAAGGAGGATATTATCTTTTATACCTCGTTTGAGGCATTATTTGAATCCCAGCTTTTATTTACAACGGCTCATGGTTATATCAAGCTGGTGTCGGGTGCAGAATTTGAGACGAACCGCTCCTTAATTGCGGCAACCAAGCTTGAGGATGGTGATCTGGTGGCAGGCATCCAGGCACTCAGTGCAACGGAGCGCTTATCCGGGGCAATGAAGGTTATTTTGATTACGGAGCGGCAGCTCTCCCTTGGATTTTCCCTCGAAGAGGTCAGTGAGCTAAAAAAGACCAGCCGGGGCGTAAAAGCAATCCTATTGGATGCAAACGATAAAATCATATTTGCCACCTGCCTTCCTGGTGATACTGAAGTCTTTGAATATCAGGGTGCCCTGCGAAGTGCCAAGAAAATTAAAAATCGAAAACGTGGTGCCAAGGGACAGAAGGCACAGTTTTAAGAAAAGTTGCAAAATGCTATAAAGTATTTGGAAAGAAATCCGATACATATGATATAGCAGGAAACAACAAGTAGAAAGTTGGTGGAATTATGAGAATTGATGCGTATAACCAAATCGCACAGTTATATCAGGCAAACCAGGCAAAGGCGACAAAAGCAAAGACGGATTCGGCGGGTAGTTTTTCGGATTCCTTACAGTTGTCACAGACCGGGAAGGATATGCAGGTTGCAAAGCAGGCAGTGAAGGATGCAGATGACGTCAGAGAAGACAAGGTAAATGACTTAAAGGCAAGACTGGCATCCGGAACCTATAACGTGAGTGCAGAGGATTTGGCCGATAAACTAGTAAATCAATACTTTGATGAAGTCATCTAAATGGGGGAAAATAATTGGCAAGCTTAATCGAAGAGTTAATTAACACCCTATCCGAAGAACATCAAATTTACGAGCAGTTGATTCCCGTAAATGAAGAAAAGACAAAAATTATTATTAACAATGACCTTACTGCCCTTCAAAAAATCACCGACTATGAACAGTCTATGATTACACGTATTCATGCACTTGAGCATAAAAGGCAGGAGGTCCTTGTTAATATCGGATGTGTAATTAACCGAAATCCGGGATCACTTGATATCAAAACTTTGGTCAAGCTTTTGGATAAGCAGCCAGAGGAACAAAGACAGTTAAGTCAGCTTCATGATAATCTTTTGAAGACCATTAAGCGTTTAATGGAGCTCAATCGTCAAAATCAATCATTAATCGAACAATCCCTAGAACTAATAGAATTCAATATGAATTTTATTCAGAGTACACGGATGTCACCAGGGAATTATTACAACAAAAATGCGTCAGGTGTGGATTTGCCAACAGGACAGGCAAATATGTTTGATGCAAAACAGTAGACTAGAAGTAAGAATAAAGGCAGGGTGATGTTATGGGTAATCTGATGACAAGTATGTATACCGGTGTGTCTGGTCTTGTAGTGAACCAGGCCGCTATTAATGTAACTGCCCACAATATCTCGAATGTTAGTACAACGGGATATACCAGGCAGCAGGTGCTCACCTCTGATTTTACTTACAATACCATAGGGGAGTCGGCAATCTCTGCCTTTCGGGTAGGACTCGGAACCGATATGGATTCCGTCCGACAGGTCAGAGATATATTTTTGGATAAGAGCTATCGCCTGGAGCTTGGAAGAGAAGGTTTTTATGAATCCCAGTATGAGTCCGTTGAGGAAATTGAGAGTATTTTTGGTGAGCTAGATGGAGAGGCGTTTAAGACGTCTTTATCGGATCTTTGGAGCGCTGTCTCTGAGGTTGCAAAGGAACCGCTTAGTACCGTAAATCGCGGAACGTTGATAACAACCGCCTCCAATTTTTTAAAAAAGGCAAAAATTATCTACGACCAATTATCCTCTTATCAGACCAATTTAAATACTAAGATACAAGAAAAGGTAAACCGAATCAATGAAATTGGAGACAGCATTCAAGAACTCAATCAAAAAATTCGAACAAATGAGAGCAGCGGACAGTCAGCAAATGACTACAGAGATCAAAGAAACAGTCTGTTAGATGAGCTTGGCGGACTTGCGGAAATATCCTACAAAGAGGATGCGTATGGAATTGTTAATGTAAATGTAGAGGGTGTTCAGTTCGTCGCAGATAACAATGTATACCATATGGAAACACAAAAAATCACAACGGAGGAAGAAAAGGCCAGAGCGGATGCGGTTAATAGTAACGTGCAAAGTATTTCCACTATGATTGCTGCGATGAAGGCGGGAGGCAGCAGTGCAAGTGATATCGCAGATGCAGTAAAGGCCTCGAGTGAGTGGGGAGAACTTACAAAATATGGTAGTATTTCTTATACGAGCAGCGGAGAGTTAAAGTATAACGATTATACAGCGATTGATAGCAGTGGCGTCGCACACAAAATTCTGCCACAGCAGTCCGAGCTATTGACCGTTGTATGGAAGGGAAATGGCCTTGGAGAGGTATTTAGCCTGGATGGGAATTATGCTTCAGATGCGAATACAGATGTTGGCTCCTTAAAGGGGCTTTTGGTGTCTCGAGGGGTATCGGATGCAAACTATACTGCAATTCCACAGCAGGAGGATTATGCATCGACGGCAGAATACAATCAGGCAGTGAAGGAGTATAATCGATATGTTGATCCGTCGATTATCATGCAAACGCAAGCGCAGCTTGATCAGTTAATCCATAAGATTGCAACCACGATTAATGATATCTTTGCTCCTAATATGGAGGTCACCTCGGATTCGATTTCCACGCTTTTAAACAAGACGAAAGGCACCTCTTATACGCCTGCTCAGGTCGATTTAACAGGGGCTACGATAAAGCTTCCGGACGGTTCTACGGTAAATGCTTCCGATGTCAAAATTTTTGATGCAGTAAACGCTGGAGCGGGTATGGATGATGCCAAGACCCAGGGAGAGGCACTATTTGACCGGGAATATACCGAACGTTATACGACAGGGGACTTAATTGTGAATATAAATGGAACACCGACAACAATTAAGGTTAGAGTATATAACGAGGAATATGCTTCGGATGACTATAGTCTCTACAGCATTACACAGATGAAGATGAATGATGCCGTTTTAAATGACTATAACGTAATACCGCTAAGTAATAATCAATATTCTGGACTTTCTGGAGCCTTTAATCAAACGGTTTGTGATGCGCTGACCGATGCATGGGATAAAGAGGAGCTTACCCTTAATCCCAATACCTTAACAAAAAATAATTTTCAGGATTATTATTCCGCTATGACAATAAATATAGCATATAAAGGCAGTACCTTTAAAAGCAAAGCAGAAAATCAAAGTGATATGGTAGAAAGTATTAATAATCAAAGGCAGGAGACGGCAGGGGTTTCCTCGGACGATGAGCTTACGAATTTGATTCGATTCCAGCATGCTTACAATGCGTCTTCTCGGTATATCAATGTAATTGACAAGATGTTGGAACATGTAATTGAACGATTAGGATAGAGAGGGGGATAGTTATGGCAAATACCTTTATAGGACTTAGTATTGCAAAGTCTGGCCTGTATGCGTATCAGGCAGCAATGAATACAGCAGCACATAATGCCTCCAATGCAAAGACACCAGGATATACCAGACAAACGGTCGTGCAAAATGCCTCAACACCGCTCTCTATTTATAATGCGTATGGAATGCAAGGAACTGGTGTAGATGTAGCAGGTGTGGAGCAGATTCGTGATGAATACTATGATACTAAGTTTTGGAAGAACAAGGGAATTTTCGGAAATTATGATACGAAATCCTATTATCTAAATAATATTCAGGGGTACTATAGTGAAGTAAGCTCCGATGGAGCTACCGCAGCGCTTGACAGGATTTTTACTTCTTTAAATGGATTATCCACAAATGTGGGGGATTTGACGATTCGTACACAGGCAGCGGAAAATGCCAATACCCTTACGGATACGGTAAACGCGATTTATAATAACTTGCAGACCCTGCAAAAGGAATGCAATGACGAGATAAAAAACACGGCAGATCAGATTAATTCCATTGCACAGCGCATTTCTTCATTGACACTTCAGATTAATACCATTGAGGTGACAGGAGCGAACGCCAATGATCTGCGAGATGCCAGAAATCTTTTGGTAGATGAACTTTCAGGCCTTGCCAATACCACGGTCGAGGAAAAAGCAGTGGGAGATGATATCGGTGTTAACCAATATATCGTTCGCTTAGATGGAAAGACCTTAGTGGATACCTATAGCTATAATACCTTAAAGGCGACACCAGAGGAGACCAGTGTCAATCAAAACGATGTAGGAGGGTTATATACCTTAAGCTGGTCAGACGGACAAAGCTTTAATCCAAGAAGCGAATCGCTTGGAGGCAAACTCCAGGCTCTATTTGAAATGCGAGACGGGAACAATAAGGTAAATTTTACAGGAAACACAACAGCAGCGACAGGAGACACCTCCATTACAGTTACGGGAAGTAATATCAACAGCGAAATCCTATTAAATATTCCAGCAACGGACGGTACTATCATGGTGGGAAATCAAAGTTATAAATATGATAGCTTTACGACAACTGTAAATGCCGATGGAAGCTATAGCTATACCTTTTCTCTGGCATCGCCATTAAAGAGTGACGTATCAAACGAAGCAGTAAATGTTGGAGATTCGGTAGATTATAAAGGAATTCCTTATTATCAGGCACAATTAAATGAATTTACCCGAACACTTGCAAAGGCCTTTAATGATATTCACACACAGGGTGAGGATTTAAATGGAAATCGGGGACTTGATTTTTTTACGGCAACGACGGTCACATCAGGTAAAGAATTTTCCTTTTCTAGTGCGACGACGGGGTTTGGTTCGGTGCCAGATGAGACACTAACCGATGCAAATGGATATGTGAAAACCTCTTACTATAGTATGACCGCAGGAAATATAAAGATTACGCAGGCGATTACGGATGATCCCAAAAAACTTGCCTGTGCAAAATACGATACCACTACGGATAGTGGGGTTGAGGATAAGACCATACTTGATAAGCTAATTGCGTTAAAGAATGATATGGATATGTATAAGCAGGGTCCTCCAGATATGTTCTTGCAGACGATGGTTGCAGAGATGGCACTTGATGCGAAGTCGGCGACCACTTTTGCTACTGGTCAGGAAAATGTACTAAAGGTCATCACCTCGCAGCGAAGCTCCGTTTCTGGTGTGGATAGTGATGAGGAAGCAGTCAATCTGACAAAGTACAAAAATGCCTATAATCTCTGCTCGAAAGTGATTTCTGTCATGAACGAGGTATATGATCGACTTATCAATAGTACGGGAGTATAAAGGAAAGACAGAACGTGTCAAACGGTGCAGGCCGCATGATGATACAGGAAGGAGCTAGTTGATATGAGAATTACAAATCAAATGCTTACTACGAATATGCTAAATAATATCAATCGCAATAAGACTAATGTAAATAAAACAGGGTATCAGTATTCGACTCAGCAAAAAATTGAAAAACCTTCGGATGATCCCGTGGTTGCGGTGCGCTCTCTTAAATACCGAACGCAGATTACGGAGCTCACACAATATCTGGAAAAAAATATTCCAGATGCCACGAACTGGATGGATACGACAGAAGGTGCCATGTCTTCGATTAATACGGTGTTAGAAAAGATGTACAATTATTGCAATCAGGGTTCTACCGATACGCTGGAAACCGAAAATCGAAACAGTATTATTGAGACGCTAAAGGAATACAAAGAGCAGATTTATTCCGATGCCAATGCCGATTATGCGGGCAGATATTTATTTACAGGTTTTCGAACCGATACCCCTCTTTTGTATGATAAGACTTCCTTGCAAAAGCAAGAAGCCAATCATACAATCTATACGATAACGGAGGAGCTATCCTTTTCCGATATAACCAATAAAACGTATGTAAAAGGAGGGGCTTCCTATACAGCAAATACACCTGCTGATACCTATGCCTCGAAAGCCGCTTCCACAGCGAGTGCAAGTTGCTTGCAGTTATCGTACACCAACTTAGACAGTGCTGCCACTACAACCGATACGGTTGGTGGTAAAACCTTTACGAGAAATACAGGAATTTCGTCGATTACCTTTACGAATCCTACAAATGCCGCAGATACCATAACCGTGGATACTACAGGGACATCGGGGTATACGCTTACGACAAAATCCCTGACTGCTGGAGTACAGGGGGATTGCTATTCCCCGACGGCAAAAGAGATTATTTTCATTCCAGAGACGGGAGAACTCATTTTTGGAAGTGATGCGTATGCAATGGCGCAGCAAAAATCAGACTTTAATGTTACCTATACAAAATCTACTTTTGAAGAGGGTGACATTAAGCCAGAGCATTATTTTGCCTGCACGACAAGCACGATTGAAATGGATGCAGCATCAGGAAGTTATGCTGAAAAAAATATAAATTATCAAAATCCATCCAGCCAAAAAATTGAGTATGAGGTTAACTTCAGTCAAAAGCTTACGGTAAATACCCTTGCAAAGGATGCCGTGTCGACAACGATTGGAACTAAGGTAGATGAAATTGTGCGTGCAGTCAACAATGTCTATGAAATGGAGGATAAGCTCTCCGAAGTAAAAAAACTCATATCGACCACGACAAATGAGACAGAGCTTGCTAATCTAAAGGAACTGCAAAAACAGTTAGAAACGGAACAGACCTTGAAGAAAAGCATTTTGCGAGAAGCGTTCTCTTCTGGGATGACGATGACACAAAAGGCACAAGATACGGTCAATATAGCATTGGCAGACCATGGAAGCCGTGCGAACCGTTTAGAGCTTACAAAGGATCGGCTCCAAGACCAAAAGACAAGCTTTACCAAGCTTTTGGATGACAACGATCAAGTTGAGCTTGAGGAGTCAGTCATTAATTATAAACAGGCGCAGGTGGTCTACGACGCCTCCTTATCCTGTGCGTCTACGATTATTTCGAAGTCATTGCTAGATTACCTGTAAATGAAGGAATACACTATAATTACTTTAGGGAAAAGAAAGGAAGCTATATTATGATCATTCAAACAAGATACTTTGGAGAGATTGATTTATCCGAAGATAAGGTGATTACTTTTGAAAATGGTATTATGGGGTTTGAAGATTTTAAAAAGTATACCCTTCTCTATGACAATGAGAAGGAGGAGCGGCCAAGTATTTCCTGGCTTCAAAGCTTGGAGGAGGAAAGTCTGGCGCTTCCGGTAGTCAATCCGTTTTTGATTGATGAGACCTACAACCCAGTCGTGGATGATGAATTGTTACAATCGCTTGGTGAGCTTACCGATGAAAATATTGTCCTGCTGCTCGTCATGACGATTCCGTCGGAAATTGAAAAGATGACAGCAAATTTAAAAGCACCCCTCGTCATCAATGCGGATAGCAAAAAGGGATGTCAGATAATTGTAGAAAATCAGGATTATCCAATCAAATTTAATGCATACGAGGCATTAAAAAATCTAAAAGCGAAAAAGGGGGACGAATAAATGCTGGCCCTATCCAGAAAAAACAATGAATCGATTATGATCGGAAATGATATTGAGATTACGATTTTGGAAATCAAGGGAGAACAGGTTAAGCTTGGCATTACAGCACCAAAGTCCGTCCCTGTATATCGTAAGGAGCTTTATTTGCAGATTCAGGATTCCAACAAAGAAGCGGTAAGCAACAATGCAGACATCGCGGTCTTGAATCAATTATTTAAGAGCAAGTGATACTACGGATTGCTCCGCATATCGTGCGCAATACTGGTATCAAAAATTAGGTAACAAGCCCTTCTTAAGTTTTTTTAAGAAGCTGACGATAACTTAAGAAAGATAGTAGTACAAGATGTGTAAGTAGGGAATTTGGAGGTGTTCAAGGATGAAGATCGAATCAATAACCGGAGCTTCAAGCATTGCATTTGAAGATAAGACATCGTTAGCTCAAAAAAGCGAGGGCATATCCCATGCAGAGGGAAAGAAGCAGGAGAGCATGGCTCCAGTTGTAACAAGCAGTGATAAGTATTCCAGACAGTCGGATGACAAGAAGGAAAATTCTTCAAGAGAAGCGAGTGAGAGACAGATTAAAAACGCGGTTTCGCAAGCGAATCGAAAGATGCAAAAGCTTGAAAATACCAGCCTTGAGTTTGCCTATCATGAACCGACGAAACGGGTATCCATAAAAGTAATCGATAAGGATACCAAGGAAGTGGTAAGAGAAATCCCGCCAGAAAAAAGTCTGGACATGCTACAAAAAATGTGGGAACTTGCAGGCATTCTGGTGGATGAAAAACGTTAGGAGGAATCCGTATGCCAATTAAATTATCGGGAATGGTATCAAACATGGATACGGACTCGATCGTAAAAGAATTGATGTCCGCTCAAAGCATGAAAAAGACAAAGGTTGAAAATAAAAAGACGGAGCTTAACTGGACACAGGAAATCTGGAAAAGCTTAAATACAAAGCTGCTTTCTTTTTACAAGGGGACACTTAGTAAAGCAAGAACACAAGGAAGCTACAATACCAAAAAGGCAAGCAGTTCAGATGAAACGATTGTATCGGCAACCGCTTCGAATAGTGCGGCAAAGGGAGCCCATAGCTTGGAGGTATCACAGCTTGCCAGTGCACAGTTCTTAACGAGTGGAACGATTACCAGGACAGACAGTGGCACTGTCGCTTCGACGACAAAGCTCAAGGATCTTGGTTTTGATGGTGGAGAGGTTATCACCATTACAGCGGCTAAAAAAGCATCAGACAAAGAGAACACCAATGTACAGACGATTACCGTAACCGATACGACAACGATTTCTGATTTTGTTGAAGCAGCTGATAAGGCGGGCTTAAATGCCACCTTTGACGCGACACAAAAGCGTTTGTTTATTAGCTCGGAGGATAGTGGTGTCAAACAGAAGTTTACGATAGAAACAACATCTGGCACACAAAGTCTTACGAAGTTAGGGCTTGGAGAGATTACAGGAGATACCGATGTGGATACGACAACTCCTGGTAATACGGGAGGTTATACCCTGGTTACGGCAAAGAACGCAAAGTTTACATTAGATGGAGCTGCTATGGAGGAATCCTCCAATAATTTCACGGTCAATTTTTTAACCTTGGATTTAAAAGCGGTTACAACAGCGGGTAATCCTGTTAAAATTAGTGTGCAAAATGACACCGATTCGACTTATAAGATGATCAAGGAGTTTGTAAAAGAGTTTAATTCCTTGGTGAAAGAAATGAACGATATGTATTATGCAGACGCTGCCAAAGGCTATCAGCCCTTGACAGATGAGCAGAAAAAGGATATGACAGATGATGAAGTAACCAAGTGGGAAAAGAAGATTAAGGATGCCCTACTTCGAAGAGATGATACGGTCGGAAATCTTGTGACCACGATGAAAGCCTCTTTGATGCAGCAAATTTCGGTAAATGGCACAAAAGTCTCCCTTGCTACCTTTGGCATCAAAACCTCGACGGATTGGACAGAAAAGGGACTTCTACATATTTACGGAGATGAGGACGATGATACCTATTCGACGGAAGATAATGATTTGAAGGATATGCTGGAATCGGATCCTGAGTTGGTTATGAAGGGTATGGCAAGTCTGGCACAAAGCCTTTATACTACGATGAGTGATAAAATGGCAAAGACTTCTCTTAGCAGTGCCCTTACCTTTTATAACGATAAAGAAATGAAGACAGAAGATAAAGATTATAAAACCCAGATCAAGGACTGGAATGATAAGTTGTCTGATTTAGAAGATCGCTATTATAAGCAGTTCACCCAGATGGAGGTTGCACTCAGTAAGCTGCAAAGCCAAAGCAACTCGCTGTCCTCTTTGATGGGAACCAGTTCATGATAAGCAAACATACACGATAGGAGGGAATTACGATGGCATTTAATGCAGCGAGTGTATATCAAAAAACAAATGTTTATACGGCATCACCAGCGGAACTTACGCTGATGCTCTACGATGGGGCAGTCAAGTTTTGTAATATGGCACTTTTGGCACTTGAAAAGCAGGATATGGAAAAGTGTAACTACAACATCCAAAAGGCAAAGGCAATCATTGTGGAGTTTCGTTCCACGCTCGATTTTAAATATGAGGTCTCACATGACTTTGACCGTGTCTATGATTACATTTATTGGGTATTAACACAGGCCAATATCAAAAAGGATCCCGAGCTTTTAAATGAAGCCTTGAAGCGAATCCGTGAGATGAGAGATACCTGGAAGGAAGTCATGAAAAAGACAAAGACAGTATCAGCCTAAGAAAAGGGAAACGATATGGAGATGAATCAGACCTATGTAATAATCCTTGTGGATACGCTAAAGCGAAAGCTTATCTTGTTAAATGATGTTTTGGATATGACAAATTTTCAGAACAAACTGATAGCAGAGGATAAGGTGGATACCGATGAATTTGAAGGAACCTTTATCAGTAAACAAGAAATGATTGATACAATCAATCAGGTAGATGATGGCTTTGAGCAAATCTATGATCGGGTAAAAGAGGAGTTAAAAGAACATGCCCCTCTTTATCGTGAGGAGATTGTGGTGCTAAAGGAGCTGATATCTGAGATCACAAAGAAAAGTGTTGCTATCCAGACGGCGGAGCATCGAAATCGTGATTTGATGGAGCGCTATTTTTCCGCAAGGAAAAAAGCAATTAAGGATTACAACGTAGGAAACAAGACCGTTCGTCGTTATCAGGATGCCATGAAGAACCAGTATACCGAGCAATCCTATTTTGTTGATAAAAAGAATTAAAAGAATTAAAAATAATATCCATCCAGGTCTAAAGTTCTATAAAATCTGGTCGATATAAAGTATGAGTAACAAAAAAATTACTTGAGGATATCTAAGACAGAGCGTACGGCTGGCTTAGAGGATCGAAACTATTCATTATCACCGATGGCAAGGATGTCATCGTATATTCAAGGAGGAATATATATGATAGTACAGCATAATATGTCAGCAATGAATGCGAACCGTAATCTCGGCGTAACAACCGGACAGTTGGCAAAATCAACCGAGAAGTTAAGCTCCGGTTACAGAATCAACCGTGCAGGAGATGATGCAGCAGGTCTTGCAATTTCCGAAAAAATGCGTGGACAGATTCGTGGTCTTGATAAGGCATCATCAAACTCAGAGGACTCGATCTCTTTGGTACAGACCGCTGAAGGTGGATTACAAGAAAGCCAGAACATTCTGCAAAGAATGAGAGAGCTTTCTGTACAGGCATCCAATGATACCAATACCGATGACGACAGACAGCAGATCCAAAACGAAATCGATCAGTTGACCAATGAAGTTGACCGTATCGCAACAACCACAGAGTTCAATACCAAGAAGCTCTTAGACGGCTCCATCGGCGGCGCGAAAAAATACGCAGCAGGTTCTGCTGGAGTAGAAGGAAGCTTTACCAATGGTAACGTAAGTGTCGTAGCGATGAAGTCTTCGGAAGCAGCGTTAGTTGGAAAGAACGATGTAATTCGTATCACACTTGTAAAGGACGTAACAGATGGTAATGTAACACTTGGTAAACTATCTGGAACCAGTACGGATGCTACCGTTTCGACCTTAAATGGTATCAGTAATTCGGTTGAAATTGCAAGTGGAACGATTACAATCAAAGATGCAGCATATGCTTCAAAGACAGCAAATGAAACCGATTCTACAACTGGAAATAACATTACAATTAAACTTTCTGGTGCGAACAACTTAAAGGCTGGTGACGTTATTACCATTACCTTAACAAAGATGACGGGTACACAAAAGGCAACCAATGATACTGAGTCCTTACGTCTTCAGGTAGGTTCCAATGCTGGACAGGAAATGGATCTCTCCATTGCTGGTATGAAGGCAAAGGATCTTGGAATCGTTAAGACTTCTAATACAGTGGATTCTGATGGACAAGGTAAGAACATTGGTAAAGCATTAGATGTTACATCTCAGGACAAAGCATCTCTTGCAATCGAAGCTTATGACTCAGCAATTAAGAGAGTATCTACTGAAAGAGCAAAACTTGGTGCAATCCAGAACCGTTTGGAACACACCATCTCCAACCTGGATACTTCCTCTGAAAACTTACAGTCCGCTGAAAGCCGTATTCGTGACGTTGATATGGCTGAGGAAATGACCAAATACTCCAAGAATAACATCTTGATGCAGGCTGGTCAATCCATGTTAGCTCAGGCTAATCAGTCCAAACAGGGCGTACTATCCTTATTACAGTAAGGCTTAACTAGACAATCTGTTGCGACATCATGTAAACTAAGTCACAAAATAGCTGACTTCCTTTGGAGGTCAGCTATTTTTATAAAAGGTATGGAGAGCAAAAATGGCAAATTATTTTAATAAAAATATGAGTTTACTAAAAAAGAACAATCCGATCATGCAAATTGTAGATTTTTATCTTCCGGGAATACAAGACACGGAGGAAAATGTCATCAAACAGGATGGCATCCTATATTTTAAATACCAAGAAGAATATCTTCGCTTACATAGTGAAAACCAAAAAAAAGAAGCAGAAATGCTTATGCAGGAAGTGGATTCGTTTCGTGATCACCTGATTGTATTATTTGGAATGGGAAACACTGTATTACTTCGAAAATTAATGACAGAAACCTCTCCTGGCACCAGGATTGCGGTCTTTGAACCGAATGTTTATGTGTTTAAATATATTTTGGCGCACGAAGACTTGTCAGATATCCTAAAATCCAATAAATTTGGATTTATGTTTGGAGATGAGATGAGCATACAGCGTGCAATTTCTATTTATATGGAACAAAAATGGGATAATTTGGCAAAGAACCTACGTGTCATCTCAATCCCCAATTATCACGTATACTCTGAGTTTTGTATCGAGAATCTAAAGCATGTCACAACGAAAATTGACAAGATGCTCTTAAATCTTGGTACCTGTCTAGAGGATATGCTCGACGGTTTTCAAAACCATTATCAAAATGTAGACGCCTGCTTAACAGCAAATGGGATAGCTGAAATTCGTGATAAATATAAGGGATATCCTGCTATAGTCGTAGCCTCAGGCCCATCGCTTGATAAAAATATTCATCTTTTAAAGCAGGCACAGGGAAAAGCGCTTATTATCACCTGTGATGCCAGTTATACCGCCTGCAAGGTAAATGAAGTAAAGCCAGAAATTATTACAAGTATCGAACGTTATCGTCCTACCTTTCAGTTTTACTATGAAGGTAAGACTTTTGACAAGGACTTGGTTTTAGCGGGTCCTTCGCTACTATGGCCGGAGACCTATCAATTATTTCCAGGTCGAAAGATATTAATGGCAAAGACTCCAGGAGGTTTGGAAAAATGGTGGTCCAGTCATTTTGAGCGAATGGAGTTTGTAAGTCAGGGCATGTCTTGCGCGAATGTGGCTTATGCAGTGGCAGCAGAAGCAGGCTGTAATCCTATCATTTTAATCGGGCAGGATTTGGCCTATACGGGAGAGAAAATCCATAGTGATTTGACACATACGAAATATGAGGGCGTCAATCAAGGTAATTATGAAGAAGGAATTTCTGATATCTTTGTCGAAGACATCTATGGTGAAAAGGTGCGAACCAATATTTACTATGAGCTATTTCGTCATTATTTTGAGCAGCAGATTTTGACCAATGAACGTCTTGTTATTGATGCTACTGAGGGTGGTGCAAAGATTCAAGGCTCTCTCGTTATGACCTTACAAGAGGCAATGGATCAATATTGTATACGTGAGATTCCGTTTCGATTAACGGATATTCTAGAAGAAATTCCATTTGAAACAGATGCGGCAATTGCTAAGTATCAAGAGCTAATTGATTCGGCCAATGAAATGCTTGATAATTTTCGAACGGTTAAGCAAAAGGTCACCGCGCATTATGAAAAAATTGTAGCCTACAAGGATTTGAATTTCGAAGAGATTGAAGAAGATAAGCTCTATGAAATCGTGATGCAAATGCAAGAAGCCAATAAAATAATCACTTATGTGACGGAAGAAAAGGAAGAGCTGGTCTCTTATTACCAGCAGGTCGTAAAACAAACCATCATTGCAGTAAAAGCGCTTGGAAATGCCTTCAATGGAAAAAGCGTGCGAAGAAATTGGGAGCTGCAAATGAATTTGATGTACTTGATGGATATTGCAACAATTGCAACGGGGCGACGCTTTGAAGAAATGATAGCATTTTTAGAGGATAAGATAGAAGCGGTAAAAGGGGAAGGGGAGAACATCCAATGAATGAACGAGTTATAAAAGCAATTGATGCCTTAGTGGCGATTATTTATACACCTGACCAATACCGCTTGGCCAGTGCCTTTCAAGAACTTGTAGAGGCTTTGATAGCCTTTGTTGAGGAGCTAGAGAAGATGGGATATACGGTGGACTTAACAAAAGAGCTCCTGGTGATACAGGATGCGTTTGAAAAAAAAGATTATGTCATGTTAGCGGATGCACTACTATATGATTTAAAACCACAATTTGAGGACTTAGCGCTCTAGACCTATTTTTCGAAAAAAATAAAAAATTTTCGAAAAAGCTATAAAGTATCTTGAAATCCATCCGATATTATTAACAAGTGAAACAAGTACAGTACTTAAAAACCTCCAATCCGTGCACGATTGGAGAACACAAAACGCACGGAAGCAGTTTAAAGCATGGACGCTTAACATTACCGGGTAGAACACATAATATTATAAACAGCAAAGGAAAGCTATGATAGTCCAAGGAGGAAAATAATATGATCGTACAGCACAATATGTCCGCAAGCAATGCAAGAAGACAATTGGGAATCACTACAAAAAGTTTAGCAAAATCCACAGAAAAATTAAGTTCTGGTTATCGTATCAATCGTGCCGCAGACGATGCAGCCGGACTTGCTATATCCGAAAAGATGAGAGGTCAGATAAGGGGACTTGACCAAGCCTCAAGCAATTCCGAAGATGCAATCTCTCTTGTTCAGACCGCAGAGGGTGGTTTGCAAGAAACACAAAGTATTTTGCAAAGAATGCGCGAGCTTTCGGTACAGGCAGCCAACGATACCAATACAGACGATGACAGACAGCAGATCCAAAACGAAATTGACCAGTTAACGAGTGAGGTTGATCGTATTGCGACCAGTACAGAATTTAACACAAAGAAACTCTTGGATGGGTCTCAACAGGGTGCAAAGACTTACAAAGCGGGACAGGCAACCATCGAAGGAACCTTTACCAATGGAAACGTAAGCGTTGTCCAGATGAAGACCTCGCAAGCAGCGCTGAGTGGTTTAAATGATGTGGTACGTATCACAATATTAAAAGATATCAGCACGGGTACTGCAGCCTTTGGAGCAGCGTCGGCCGCCGCTACCACCGCTACGATTTCTTCTTTGAATGGTATCAGTGCTACGCATACAATTACCATGAATAATGGAGTACTTACGATAAATGGTTCTGCATATGCAAATAAAACGGTATCGGCAAGCAGTACGTTATCTGGCAATCTGACCTTCAATATTTCAGGTGCTAGCAGCTTAAAAGCTGGTGATGTAATCACAATTTCTCTTACCAAGATGACGGCAACGGAAAAGGCAGAAGCAGACAAGCAGGCAATGCGCTTCCAAATTGGCTCCAATGCAGGACAAGAAATTGAGCTAAATATCAATGCAATGAAGGCAAAGGATCTTGGTATTGTTAAAACCTCTACAACAGTAGATACCGATGGAACAGGAAAGAATAACGGAGCTGCACTTGATGTTACCAGTCAGGACAAAGCATCCCTTGCTATCGAAGCCTATGACAAAGCACTTCAAAAGGTATCAACAGAGCGTGCGAAGCTTGGTGCAATCCAGAATCGTTTGGAGCATACGATTTCGAACTTAGATACCTCCAGTGAGAACTTACAGTCTGCGGAATCTCGTATTCGTGATGTTGATATGGCGGAAGAGATGACAAAATATAGCAAAGATAATATCTTAATGCAGGCAGGTCAGTCCATGTTGGCACAGGCAAATCAATCTACGCAGGGTGTTATGAGCTTACTGCAAGGATAATGATGGGGTGAGGTAACAGTATCCCTTATTAAAGAAGAGAAACCATGTAAGAAGAATGATTTATGGGAGATATAAATGTCGAAAAATCGAGTGGAAGCACTCGATTTTTCTTGTATCACGAATCCTTGAATGAAAGTAAAAAACCTTGT
>JASKJZ010000013.1 GCA_030154385.1 Clostridiales bacterium | reverse complement strand
CTTGCCGGCAACGAAAATCCACTGTTTGCTAATCATAAAAAGGATAAAAAAATACAGGTCGGTGACACCATAGTTGTACAGGTGACCAAGGAAAATGTAAAGACAAAGGCACCTTTTATTACGACTAATTTTAATTTTACCGGGAAATATGTCGTACTTTCCCATGGAATTACAAAGGTAGGGATATCGAAAAAGATGCGCCAGGAACAAGAGCGCAATCGGATTAAGGAGATTCTAAATCCTTATAAAAATGAAGCCTTTGGATTGATTGCACGTACCAATTGTGAAGGCGCGGATGCTTCCCTTTTGATTCAGGAAATTAAAATTCTAACCGTATTGTATGAAAATTTATTGAATTTTGGACTTCATAAGACAAGATTTTCTTGTATCTATAAAGCGCCTAAGACTTATATATGCAGCATTCGTGATACGGTTACAAAAGATCTCGAGGAAATTTTGACCGACGATATGGATATTTATCATGAAATCCAGGAATACTTATCAATTTATCAGCCTGAAGACAGTGGAAAGCTTCGCTTTTATACGGAGGAAAACGGACGGTTAGTTTCGATATATGGAATCGAAACTAAGCTGCAAAAGGCTTTGCAAAAGCAAGTGTGGCTAAAGTCTGGTGGTTCCTTAGTGATAGAGCCGACCGAAGCCCTTACCGTGATTGATGTCAATACGGGAAAAGCAATCAAAGGCAAGAAGCAGATACAAGAAACCTTTCGAAAGCTTAATATAGAAGCTGCTGCTGAGATTGCGAAGCAAATTCGTCTTCGTAACCTATCTGGAATTATTTTGGTTGATTTCATCGATCTTGATGCCAAGGAAGCAAAGGATGAACTTTTAGAACAATTTGGGGCACAATTAAAAAAAGACCGGATTGAAACAAATTTGGTCGATATGACTGCTCTTGGCCTTGTTGAGCTTACAAGGAAGAAAGTGCGAAAACCATTGCATGAGCAGGTAAAAAATAGTATAATTTAGGCAGATAGAAACAATACGTTTCTAAAATAGAGTGGAGGTGTATCGTTATGCGCGTTAAAGTTATTATGATGCCATTAAAGGATGTTAAGTGTATTGCGATTGATGATACGATTGGAAAGGCAATGGACATGATTGACCAGTATGGTCTGTTATCGCTTCCAGTAGTCGAAGGAAAGCAATTCATTGGTGTTTTATCAAAGCAGCACACCTATGAAAGCTATTTTAAGGATTATACTTGTTCAAAAGAAGAGTATTTGGCACTTCCCGTTAAAGAATTGATGAAAAGCAAGATTCAGACGGTTGAAAAAGAAATGCGAATTGAAGAAGCAGCTGCGCTCTTTATTTCTTCCAAAGTACGGTTTATACCAGTAACCGACGAGAAAGGTAATCTAGAAGGAATTATTACGCAGCAGGCAGTCTTTAAATATTATCAGAAGCTTTTTGGTTCTAATTATAACACGTTAACAATTCTTTGCCATGATTACAAGGGCGCGTTTGCAAAAATTTGCGAGTTGATTGCAAAAGCAGGCGGTAATATCAAAAACATTGTGAATGTAGACACTGAGGTCATGGGGATACAAGAATTCTTTCTTCGGGTTGAGACCGATGATTTTGACCGTGTGATTAAGGAATTGCAAAAGAACAAATATGATGTGCGCCATATCCATTACGCAAACAAACAATCTTAAAATAATGCTTGACATCTGGATGTTTCTGTGATTAAATTGATTTGTGTGCCGCACAGTGAGGTCTTATCATGAGTTTTCATAAGCTTTGATAAAAAAGTTTGCAGATGCAACACCATAACTGGCGAGTAATGATAATAGGAGGTGCCATATGTACGCAATTATTGCAACAGGTGGTAAACAGTATAAGGTAGCCGAAGGCGATATCATTAAAGTTGAAAAGCTTGGAGTAGAAGCTGGAGAAGCTGTTACATTTGATCAGGTTCTCGTTGTAAACAACGGCGAAGTAAAAGTTGGAAATCCAACCGTAACTGGAGCAACTGTTTCTGCAACCGTAGTAAAAGACGGAAAAGCAAAAAAAGTGATGGTTTATCGTTACAAAAGAAAAACTGGATATCATAAGAAAAACGGTCACAGACAGCAGTATACTCAGGTTAAGATCGAAAAAATCAATGCATAATCATGATTACGATCACGGTCAAAAAAAATCAATCCGGTGTTTATAATGGTCTTTGTGTAAAAGGACATGCAGATTACGATGTGTATGGAAAAGATATTGTCTGTGCAGCCGTTTCTGTATTGGTTATAAATACAATCAATTCTATTGAGACGTTTACAAAGGATGTATTGCAGGTAAATACAGAAGAAGTGAGCGGACTGATAGAATTCGAAGTAGCTTCTTCGATTAGTAAAGAGGCTCATCTGTTATTAGATGCATTGCTTTTAGGATTAGAGGGCATTGCCGCTGATTACGGAACTGAATTTATTCAAATACGTAAATAACTTATACTTGAGGAGGTGTAAGACAATGTTAAATATGAACCTTCAATTTTTCGCTCATAAAAAAGGAGTTGGTTCTACTAAGAATGGTAGAGATTCCGAATCCAAGAGATTAGGAGCAAAAAGAGCTGATGGACAGTTTGTTTTAGCTGGAAACATTCTTTACAGACAACGTGGAACTAAGATTCATCCAGGACTTAACGTTGGACGTGGAGGCGATGATACATTATTTGCTTTAACAGATGGTGTATTGCGTTTCGAAAGAAAGGGTAGAGACAAGAAACAAGCTTGCGTTTACCCAGTGGAAGCGAAATAATTTGCAACGATATGTGGCTCCAATGGCTTTGCTATTGGAGCTGTTTCTTTATTTGATTAGATTGGAGTGCAAACATGTTTGCAGATAGTGCAAAAATATATATTCGTTCTGGTAAGGGCGGCGATGGTCATGTGAGCTTTCGTAGAGAGCTCTTTGTTGCAGCTGGCGGACCAGACGGCGGTGATGGCGGCCGTGGAGGCGATTTGATTTTTGAGGTTGATGAAGGCATCAATACCTTAAATGAATTTCGTCATGTCAGAAAATACTGTGCAGGAGATGGTGAACCAGGAGGCAAACGAAATTGTCATGGTAAGGATGGAAAAGACCTGATAATTAAAGTGCCGGAAGGAACCATTATTAAAGAGACACAAACTGGTAAAGTAATTGCGGATATGTCGCATGGGAATCGCCGCGAAATCATACTAAAGGGTGGTTACGGCGGAAAAGGAAATCAACACTATGCAACTGCAACCATGCAGGTTCCCAAATATGCTCAGCCTGGCAAACCAGCCAAGGAATTAAACGTGACATTAGAGCTTAAGGTGATAGCGGATGTTGGGCTGGTAGGCTTTCCTAATGTTGGAAAATCAACCTTCTTATCCCGTGTTACCAATGCTAAGCCTAAAATCGCAAATTACCATTTTACGACCTTGAACCCAAACCTAGGCGTCGTAGATTTAGAGGGTACAGATGGCTTCGTGATTGCAGATATTCCAGGATTGATAGAGGGCGCTTCCAATGGCGTTGGACTTGGACATGAATTTTTAAAACACATCGAGCGTACCAAGGTCATTATTCATATCGTGGATGCAGCCTCGACTGAGGGGCGAGATCCGATTCAAGATGTAAAAACAATCAACGAGGAGCTGATACAATATAACCCTGAATTAGCAAATAAGCCTCAAGTGATTGCAGCCAATAAATGCGATGTATTTTACGGTACCGAAGAGGAAACAGTTATCAGTCTTTTAAAAGAAGAATTTGAACCAGCTGGTATTGCGGTATACCCAATTTCGGCGGTTAGCGGAAGTGGTGTAAAGGAACTCTTATATGCGGTAAAGGAAATGCTAAATGGATTAGATGAGCAGCCAATTGTCTTTGAACGCGAATATTATCCAGAGGATATCGAATTCTTAGAGGAGCCCTTTACCATTGAGAAGACAGAAGATGGCATTTATTTGGTGGAAGGACCTAGGATTGAACGTATGCTTGGATATACCAATCTAGATTCCGAAAAAGGATTTGATTTCTTCCAAAAATTCTTAAAGAATAATGGTATATTGGAGGAATTAGAGGCACTTGGAATCGAAGAGGGCGATACCGTTAAAATGTACGAGCTTGAATTCGATTATTATAAATAAGTATGAAAAAGGCACCAATTTCAGCCGTTGAGTGGTAGTTTGGTGCAGAAATGGAGAAACTATGACCACAAAACAAAGAGCCTATTTAAAAGGCCTGGCAATGACGATGGATCCAATCTTTCATATCGGGAAGCAAAGCTTAACGCCAGAGATCGTTTCAGCTGTTGATGAGGCTTTGGAGGCACGGGAATTAATCAAGATTGGTGTGTTAAAAAACTGTATGGATGATCCAAGGGAAATCGCTGCAATGATGGGAGAGAGAACCCGTTCTGAAGTTGTACAGGTGATTGGCAAAAAGATCGTGTTATACCGCGAATCAAAAAATAAAAAGAAGATACTATTACCTTAGCGAAAGGAGCGACTCATGATGAAAAAAATTGGAATCATGGGAGGCACCTTTAACCCCATTCATAATGGGCACATCAAAATCGCCTTGGCCGCTTATGAACAATATGCTTTGAATCAGGTCCTTTTTTTGCCAAATCGAAAGCCTCCCCATAAAAAAAATACAGCCATTGCAAGCAATCAGGCACGACTTGAAATGATTTCACTTGCGATAAGTCCCTATCCCTTCTTCTCCATTTCAAATAGCGAGATGAAGCGCGATGGTTTTTCTTATACTTGCGATACACTTTTGGAGTTAAAAGAAAAAGAATCGGATGCAGACTTGTATTTTATTATTGGTGCCGATTCTCTTCATGATATGGAGCATTGGTATCGGCCAGAGCAAATCTTTCAATTGGCCTATATTTTATGTGCTCCTCGCTATCCAAATACAAAGGAAGAAGATCATATTTGTAGAAAACGACTGATATCCAAGTATAAGGCATCGGTAGATTTTATCCAGATGGAACCACTTGCGATTGCTTCCAGAGAGATTGTAGGGGCTATCCAGTACGGAAAAAGTATCGAAGGGAAGGTACCCAAAACGGTCGAACGTTATCTTATGGAGCATAACGTATATCCGTTTATAAAAGAAAGGGTGAGGATATAATGGAATCAAATAAAATTGATTTTGCTTATTTAATCGCTACGGTAGAACAAGAAATTCCGAAAAAACGATTTTTGCATACCTTATCGGTATCAACAACGGCTGCCTGCCTATCGATGCATTATTCGGAAGATATCAAGAAGGCTCGACTTGCTGGTCTGCTGCATGACATTGCAAAGTGTCTTTCGGATGAAGAAATCTATAGCCAATGCCTAGAGAACAACATCCCAATCACCGATACCGAACGAAAGAATCTCTATCTTTTACATGCAAAGTTAGGTGCTTTTTACGCAAAATCAAGATTTTTAATTGAAGACAAAGAAGTTTTAAATGCCATTCAATATCACACCACAGGCCGTCCTGCAATGAGCATGTTAGAAAAGATTATTTTTCTTGCGGATTATATTGAGCCTGGCCGAAAAGAGATTCCCGGTTTAGCAGAAATTAGAACCCTGTCATTTGAGAATATTGACTTGGCAGTTTACCTGACACTAAAAAACACACTTGTTTATTTACAGTCAATCACAGACAATGCAGATATTGACGAAATGACCATACAGGCATATGAGTATTATAAACAGTTGATGGAAAGGAGTACGTAACATGAAGGAATCGCAAGAAATGGCAAGAATTGCCTATGACGCGTTAGATGATAAAAAAGGAGAGGATATTCGAATTATTGAAATTACAGATATCTCAATCCTTGCAGATTACCTGATTATTGCAAACGGTACCAATACCTCACAGGTACAGGCGCTTGCTGATAGCGTTGAAGAGAGCTTGGCAAAGGAAGGGCATCGTCCGAGAGCAATCGAAGGCATCCGTAATGCAAGCTGGATACTGATGGATTACAATGATATCATTGTGCACGTTTTCTCAAAGGAAGACCGTCTATTTTATGATTTAGAGAGAATCTGGAGAGATGGAAAAAATATAGCGATTGATGATCTCTTAAAGAAATAGGGCAAAATAAAAATAGGTTATTCTATCACAGAGTAGATGGAATAACCTATTTTTTATTGCCGCTTTTTATTGATATTTTCGATATAACCCGCGCACTTTTCCGAGTATCTGCAACTCATCAACGATGATAGGATCCATAGTATCGTTCTCTGGCTGTAACCGATAATGGCCGTTTTCTTTATAAAAGGTCTTTACTGTAACCGAATCCTCAATGAGTGCAACTACCATGTCTCCATTGCGTGCAGTAGACTGGCGCTCTACTAAAATGCGGTCACCATTTAAAATTCCCGCATTAATCATGCTATCACCCTTTACATTTAACATAAAAGCTTCACCGCGTGGAACATCCTCTGATAAGAGAGGAAAGTATCCCTCTATATTTTCAACTGCAAGGATAGGTTGTCCGGCCGTGACCGTACCTACGATCGGAATATTGACCATTTCTCTGCGGCTCATATTAAAGCTGTCATCCACAATTTCAATTGCTCGTGGTTTGGTTGGATCACGACGGATATAGCCATTTTTTTCTAGCGTTTCAAGATGCGAATGAACCGAAGACGTCGATTTTAAATGAACAGCCTCACATATCTCGCGAACAGCAGGCGGATAACCCCGATTAATAATTTCATTTTTTATGTATTCTAAAATTTCTTTTTGCTTGCCACTGATTTTACCATATTCCATCGATGGAATACCTCCTTGTTTTTTCTATAATTGAAGTATAAAAGTGTATGTATTTGTGTTAGGAAACAGCGGATTGCTCCGCACTTTTGCTATCACATTGATTATATCACAAACAAATCTTATCTGTCAAACGGACGTTCGTAAAAACAAACAAATATTCGTACTTTTAAGTTGACAGCAGAATATATGTTCGATATAATTGATACAAACAAACGTTCGTGATTAGTAAAGGAGGCATTTTATGAATCGCAAATTAATTTATGTTTTCGTCTTTTCTTTCTTTGTTAGTATGTTATTCGTTGCTCTTTGTTCAAACATTAAACCAGTTCAGGCTTCCGACGGGATACAAAGAGAGAAATGTGTGACCAGCATACGCGTGAAGGAAGGCGACACCTTATGGGGAATTGCAAGCCGCTATTATACGGCAGAGTATGAGAGTATTAATGATTTAGTCAAAGAAATAAAGGAGAGCAACCATATTAATGACACGATTTATATCGGTCAGAATATCATCGTTCCGCACTATCGAATGATTTCATAAAACGTAAGGAAAATGTAGGAATTCGCGCTGTTTATTTATTATTTGTGACACAGTTTTAACACTTTTAGTCGATACCATTGCTTTAAAGTATGTACAAATGATGAGGATGAGACAACATGTATTTAAACAAATGGTATCTAGTAAAAAAGAAGAAATCGAATATTCTCTGCTTCGTTTTTGCCCTGTTCATTCTTCTATTCCTACAGGCATCAACCGTAAATGCAGCAAGTATTAAAATACGTTATAACGGCAAAACTTATGATTATACAAGTGTACAAGCAAACGCGACATTAGATGGCACGTCCATTGCTACAAAAGGTACACCGGGTATACTTATTAATGATACTTGTATGCAATCAGCATCTGATGTATTTAAAAAAGGTCTCGGTGTTACCTATCAGTATGATAGTAAAACAAAAGCAATTCATATTCAAAAAAATGATATTACAATTGATATGACGTTGAATAGTAAGGTCGCTTACATCAATGGTGTGAAAGTGACCTGTGATGTTGCGCCGCTTAAGATTAAGTTTATAGCCGCGAAAAAGACCAAAGTATTTTTGCCTGCCCGTTTTGTTGCGGAGGCACTTGGATATACCTATACCTGGAATAAGACAGCACAGACTTCGGAGATGAAATCGCCTTTTGTAATTAACTATGATGGCTCCTGGCGTGTATATAAGGATGTACAAGGCGCAGTCAATTTTGATGGAACACTCGTTTCGTTGCAAGACACGCCAAGTATTGTATTGGACAAAACAACGCTTGTACCAGCAAATGAGGTTTTTAGTGCAGTTGGGGCAGTATACTCCTACGATGAGACTAGTAAGACCATTACACTTACGAAGAATGATACTACCATTATTATGATAGTCGATAACACTACTGCCTATGTAAATGGTGTGGAACAAACATTGGCGAGCGCCCCAAGAATAGTCTTCACGAAAACGAAGAAAGAAGGCTGTGTAATGGTACCCGTTAAGTTTATCGCTTCAACATTTGGATATGAATATAGCTGGAATGCAACACAAAAAACCTCATATATAAAATCAACGGAAACGATTTATCTATCAAATGAATATACACCAACGGACAGTTCCTTTACCAGTTTATGTTCTATTAAGGCAAGTGGATATCAAAGCAAAGATTTTCTTGATTTTACAGCAAATGCAGCGATGGATGTTTCGGTGTATAAAGTAGATGAAACGCATATTCAGATTATCCTAAATGCAATGGATGATACCTCAATGAGCGGGTTTACTGAGGATTTGTCCTCAGCCACCTATCTAAAGGGAATTACATTAACGGTTGGAGACGGTATCCTGATTTTTGATATTACAAAAACAAGTGAAAGCAGTTATTATACGGTTTCCTCTTCCACGGGATTTCAATTGGTTCTTTGCGAGGAATCAAATCAGGCAGCCCAAACAAACGGGTTTCAATTAAAAATTCCAATACCAGCAGAACTCTCATATAATCTGATTTCGACAGAAGATCAATATTACAAAAATCGATTTTTGATTACACTACCAGGAGATTATGCGACCTATTTTGATCAAAATCCTATTACGTTTGATGATACTGTAGTATCCAATGTGAGTGTCGAGTCAATTCTTAATACGGAGACTCTGATAACGGTGGATACCTGTGGATTAAAGGGATATCGCTTAAATAATTGTAATGATTTTATTGGCGTGAATGTTGCTTCACCAAGTAGTATTTACGACAAAATCATTGTTCTTGACCCCGGGCATGGCGGTAAAGATAATGGCACTGCTAACAAGGGAACAAAGGAAAAGGACTTAAATCTTACCATCATCTATGAGTTGGCAAAGGATTATTTCAACGGCAAGGATTCTACCATTAAAGCGTATTGGACCAGACGGGATGACACCTTTATTACCTTAGAAGACCGTGCAGCATTTGCAAGTAAAGTAGAAGCAGATGTGTTTGTTAGTCTTCATATGAATTCTGCCACCTCAAAAGCAAAGGGGCTAGAAGTTTATTATTCAAAGGATAATAGCAGTAAAAAGGGAAATCTTACAAGTAGTGCCATGGCAAATCTGTTTTTTGATCAATTGATAACGGATTTGGACACGGATGTTCGAAGTGTAAAATCGGCTGGCTTTGTAGTGGTAAAGAAGAATACGGTACCCTCTATTTTGATTGAGTTAGGGTTTTTATCCAATTCCAGTGATTATGCTAAACTTACCGATCCTGATTATCAGGATTTTGCAGCTCATGCAATTTACAATGCGGCAGTACGTCTTTTTGATGAATATCCGACCGGAAGATAGGACATATTCAGTCACCTAACGAACCGTTTGACCACAGTAATCACATCATGAAAAGGAGTAATCGACTTGAACACACATAAGATGGTCACATTGACAAAAGCAGGATATTGCCTATTCCTGTTAGTAAGTATATTATTTATCGGATATCGGCTGATAACCCCAGCGCATTTATTAGCTGCTACCAAGGATAAAAAAGCCCCGAAGATAGAGGTTTCGATTTCAACTACCGAATTTACGAACCACCCACTCACTGTCACATTACAAGTAACAGATACTTCCGGTATCTCTTTGGTAAAATGGGGACATGGAGCAAAAAAAATAAGCTACTTTACAAAATCTGGGAAAAAATTAAAACTTGACAAAGATAATAAGACAACCTTTCAAGTTAAGAAGAATGGTATCTACACCATTTATGCAAAGGATAAAGCAGGTAATTCAATTAAGAAAAAAATCAAAATTACAAATATTGATACTATTTCACCCAGCGTACAAATTATAAATCCAAGTACTACCTATACCAATCAATCCATTGATCTTACCGTGCAAGCCAACGACGATTGTTCGGGGATTCGCTCTATCAAGTATGCAAAAGGTGAAAAGGTAGCTTCGGATTTCTTACAAGAAGGTACCTACGTATCCTACACAGAAGATGGAATATCTCATTTTTATGCAACCGAAAATGGCATCTATAGTGTATATGTTGAGGATAATGCAGGCAATTATAGTATTTCAAATATCACGATTGATACCATAGATATAAATTCTCCAAAAGCGAGTCCAAGCTACTCGGTAATGAATCAAACAGCTTCTGTTGTTCTAAATGCAGTGGATGCGGAGTCAGGCATTAAACAGGCAATGTATATCAAAGGGGATTATCCTTTAGACTCCGATATTTGGAATAGCACCGCAAATATGATAGTTGATGCCGAGCACTTTCAAATTAATGCAGCTGGTACGTATTCTATTTTGATAGAGGACAATGCGGGAAACCGCGTGGTAAAGAGTCTGGATGTGGTGATGGAATTTCGAGCTGCTTGGATATCTTATTTAGAGTTTTTGAAAACAAAGGATTTGTCGGAGGAAGCGTTTAAAGATTATGTTGATATCATGTTTGATCAATGTGTTCAGATGCAGATGAATGCCGTTATCGTACAGGTACGTCCTTTTAGTGATGCCATGTATCCTTCCAAATATTTCCCTTGGTCATATTATGCATCGGGTGAGCAAGGAAAATCACTTTCCTATGATCCGTTAGCATATATGATTGATGCGGCACACGAAAGAAATCTTTCCTTCCATGCATGGATTAACCCATACCGTGTTACCCTTGCAAATACCGATACAAGTGGATTGTCTGCAGATAACCCAGCTCGTCTTTGGCGTGAGAATGAGGACACATCCCGTTATGTGCTGACGTATGGAAAGAACCTGTATTATAATCCTTCCATTCCAGAGGTTCAAAAGCTTGTAATAAACGGGGTGAAGGAGCTTGTAAAAAATTATAAAATTGATGGTATACATTTTGATGATTACTTTTATCCAAATCTAGGTTCTAATTACAAGAAGAACTTTGATGCGGTAGAATACAACGCTTACAAAGAAGCATGTACTCTTTCTGATAAAGAGGCATTATCAATCGCAGATTGGAGACGCCAAAATGTAAGCAATCTGGTTAAAAAGACCTATCAAGCAATTAAAGCGATTAACAAAGACTGCGTGTTCGGCATTAGTCCAGCTGGTAATATAAGTAATCTACTGTCAGATAGCAATTATTATGTGGATATAAAAACGTGGATGTCTTCTTCTGAGTATTTGGATTATATATGTCCGCAAATCTATTGGAGTTTTGAACACAAGACAGCAGCATTTGATAAAGTACTGAATAATTGGATTGCATTAAAGACCAGTGATACGGTAAATCTGTATGTTGGCCTGGCTGTTTATCGTGCAGGCATCTCAAAGACCACTGCCGAGAAGACATATGGTGATTTAGGTTGGGCACAATCCTCCTCTGTGTTAAAAAAACAAGTCCTATATTCCAGAAATACTGGAGTCGTTGATGGATATTTATTATTCCGCTATGATTTTATGATAGGAAACACAGCAAAAAAAGAAATGAAGAATCTCATATCAATACTGGAGTAACCGATGGAAGCTTTTGATAAAGATCATTTTATGTCACTTAATATATTAAAAAAAGAAGTGTATACAGGAAGTAAAAAGGGAATGCGTTACCGATTGGAACGTATTGGCGAAAAACCAGATTTTCAGATAAAGGTATCCGTTTGGCCGGAACCTTTCTGTTTCGATAAAACAGAAGAAACCAAGATTACAAGTCAGATATTTTCGTTTGACGAAGATGGAAAGAATCAGATTGTAGATTGGTTAAATGAAATTTATACCGCCAAACAGATAATCTGGAAGGAAGCATACAAGGGCTCGCTATTTGGAGCGTAGCGCAGTAGGCGCGGGAGGGTGGCTTTTATGGAAGGAAAGGCCTATCGTATCTTTGAACTCGTTTTACTAATTCTTGGATGTATTTACCTGACAAATGGGGCATTTACCATTCATTTGATAAGCGATCGTAAGCTGCAAGAACAAAGCTTGAGCGAAGTTCATAAATTGGGGTTTATTAGTGCCGTTGAAGAGAATGGGATGCGTCTTGACGATGGACTGGTCACGATTTATGTCTATCACGAAGCGGAACAATATTATTGCTTATGTTATACAAAATCGATACTGTTTCCACGATACCACTTGGAAACAGTATCGAAAAGTACCTTTTTATCAAAAGAAGAATTAAAGAGCACTTCGTTTTTTGTAAAAACAGCCTCGCATGATACGACCTATCAAATTACCTTTGACAATGGAGTACCTATACTTAATATCTTAGAGAATCATACAAATTGGCAGGTTCGTATCATCTTGTTTATTCTGGTCTTTAACCTCGTTACGTTACCAAATCAATTTTTCAAAAAGAGACCCAAGGAATGAAGTATCGCTAGATAGCAAAGATAAAAGGTCCTATTTTTGCAGTCTTTGTTCTTTGCCATAACCATTCATTTTGTGAGGTATCATCAAAATAGTAGATAGCATGATTGCTTGGATCACTTCCAAAAAGTGCAATCCAGGCCGCTTTCACAGAAGAAGCCGAGGGCTTGTTTTTTATAGTTCCGATTTTGACTGGTGTAAATTGATAGTAGATTCCAGTTTTTTGATAAATGACTTTTTTAATGGTAGGAGCCCAGTTACCGCTTTGAACACGATTTATGACAACCGCTCCAACTGCTACCTTAGCTTGAAACGATTCCCCTCCAGCTTCGGCTTCGATTAATTTCGCTAATAATACAGCTTCATCAGGCGTACAAGAGATAATCTTGTCGCTTTTTTTATATGGCTTTATTCCTGGCAATAATAAGGTTTCTCCACTAAAAATCGAGTCATTTGATTTATGATTTGCTTTTTTTAAATTGGTTAATGAAAGGTTATATTTTTTTGCTATTTTGTAGAGGGTATCTCCCTTTTTTACTTTATATACGTGTGCTGACACATAGAGCGTATTTCCGGGTACCAAATAATCCTGCCTTACGTAATTTGTCTTTTTCAAATAACTAACACTTGTTTTAAAAAGCTTAGCTACCGATGTAAGTGTATCATGTGGTTCAATTCTATAATTTGCTGCCATCGCCGTTTTTCCCATAAGCAGGCAGAAAATCAAAAGTAGGCTTCTCACTAATTTCCTATGTTTTTTCATGATATGTATCCTCCTATACACTCATTATAAAAGATATCTATCACATGAGTCTATGTAACAAATTTGACATAAATGGGAATATATCCCGATAAGGTGCGCACATACTACACGTTTGCAAAATATATACATTGATATGCATACATATGTGTAGTATAATACATATATAGATGATATTTGTTACTGGCTAAATGTTTTTAGTAGATGGAGATGATAATTTTGAGAGTTGAACAATTCAAATATGAAGAAAATGAATGGGAAAAACAGGCAGCATTGAAAGATTGTGCGCAATGGGTACTCGTTTTCGGCGATCATGACCGTATCGTGGACGGTCAGTGCATCCAACGCATCCGAGCATGCTATCCCAATGCTTACCTTATGGGGTGTACCACAGCAGGAGAAATTCATAATGATAATACGGTCTGCCAAAACAGTGTAAGTATCACAGCAATTCAATTTGAAAAATCATCAATAGCATGCAAAAGCTTTTCGATTAATCCACAGCAGGATAGTAAGGAAGTGGGTATCGCCATTACTGCAGCTATCAATAAAGAGGGTCTAAGGCATATTTTTGTTCTAAGCGAAGGAGTCAATATCAACGGGAGCAGACTGGTAGAAGGGATGAGAGAACTTATTGGAAACGAAATCCCAATCACTGGAGGTCTTGCTGGTGATGGTAGTCGATTTGAAGAGACCTTCGTCGTCAATAATGACCAGGTGCTGCCAAACCAAATTGTGGTTGCTGCCTTATATGGTAATATCATCACAAGCTGCGCCTCCTTTGGAGGATGGGATACCTTTGGTATTGAGAGACTGGTAACCAAATCAAAAGACAATATTTTATATGAAATGGATGAAAAACCAGCCCTTTTACTCTATAAAGAATATTTAGGAGAAAAGGCAAAAGATCTCCCTTCCAGTGGATTATTATTTCCGCTTAGCGTTCGAATAAAGGAAAATGACCAAACATTAGTGCGTACGTTGCTAGGAATAAATGAAGAAGATAATAGCTTGATTTTTGCCGGAGATATTCCAGTGAATTCCTATTGCAGGCTAATGAAAGCCAATCATCATCATTTAATAGATGCTGCTTCTTCGGCTGCTGCTATGGCAAAACAGCTTTTGGAAACCAAAAAAACAAACCTTGCAATCCTGATTAGCTGTGTAGGAAGGAGGCTTGTTTTAAAGCAACAAGCAGACTTTGAAATAGAAGCGGTGCGAAAGATAATTGGCGAAGAAGCTCTTATCTGTGGCTTTTATTCCTATGGTGAAATTGCACCTCATAGCAAGAATACAGAATGTGAGCTACATAATCAAACCATGACATTAACATTATTATCGGAGGAGGGAGTCGATTGACAAACATGCATCCCTTATTAGATCGACAATTAAAAAAATGTCCCGATCTTTTAAAGCACATCGAAAATATGGAATCATGCTTATTTTTAGAAGCGGTTAACCAATCCTATCACGATTTTGAAGAAGACAAAGCACTTTTGGAACGAAGCATTGAAATTAGCTCAAGGGAATTTTTAGAAAAAACAGAAGCTACCAAGCGTATGCAAGCACAAATGATTCAAAATGAGAAAATGGCTGGAATCGGACAACTATCGGCAGGAATCGCCCATGAAATTAATAATCCGCTGGGTTTTATAAAAAGACCCTGAATCAGTACCTGCTTCGCATACAGCAGCTGCAGCAAATGTCTATGCAATTAATTACGCAGATGGATGTGCTGCCAAAGGAGGCGCAGGCAAACCAAAAAGAAGCAATTTTAAAATATGCAAAGGAAAAGAAAATCGAGTTTATTTTGGAAGATATTCCCGAAATTATGAGCGAAACACAAGAAGGCGTACAGCGTATCGAAAGAATCGTGAAAAGCTTACTTGGCTTCTCCCGAACAAGCCAATCCCAGGAATGGATGGAATATGATTTAAACAAAGGCGTACAAGATACCTTAACAATTGCAAATAATGAAATAAAATATTATGCAAAAGCAGTTACGAGGCTTGGCAAGGTTGATTTGATTCGTGCAAACGCTGGAGAAATCAACCAAGTGATTTTGAACCTTTTAGTAAATGCTTCTTATGCGATTAAGAGTAAAAATGAGCCACTTGATCAAAACTGCATTAAGATATCGACCACCTCTGATACAAAGTATGCCTATTTGGAAATAGAAGATACCGGAAGTGGGATACCCGATTCAATCAAAGAGCGTATATTTGAACCATTTTTCACAACAAAGCCTGTTGGAACTGGTACAGGACTCGGACTTAGTATCGCTCATGATATCATTGTAAATAAGCACAAAGGACAACTCCAAGTAGAAAGTAAGCGAGGGATTGGTACAAAGTTTATTATTATGCTACCTTATTAATGTAAGGAGGGATTGCTTTGGTTATTTTAATTGTAGATGACAATAAATTTAATCTACAGGTTGCAAGCGGGTATGTGCGCAGCTTTTTTCCCACCTTTCAGGTGATGCTTTGTCAAAATCCAAATGATGTGATGCCTCTACTTTCACAAGAAATAGTTGACATTATCTTACTTGACATTATGATGCCCATAAAAAGTGGGACGGATTTATTAAGAGAAATCCGCGCAAATTCGGACTATCAAGAAATTCAGATTTTAATGCTTACGGCACTTGGTGATGCAGAAAGCTTTTCTGCCTGCTTTGAACTGGGAGCGAATGATTATCTGAGAAAACCCATCGATACGGTAGAGTTCAAAGCTCGCATTCAATCTGCAGCAAATGCAAGAATGCAGATTTTAAAATTGAAGGATGTACAGTTTCACCTCATCCAAGCAGAAAAATTAGCCGCCATTGGTGAATTAGCCGCAGGCGTCGCACATGAAATCAATAATCCCATTGGATTTGTCGGAAGTAATTTGGAAACGATGGACTCTTATCTTAGGAAGATGAATCAGTATATTATGACGGTGCGGGAAGAAATGGATCACCTATCAAAAATGGATGCTACTGGAATCATACTGCCGTTAAAAAAAGAATTAGACGAAAAGTACGCACATGATAAGTTGGACTTTATTCGTGGTGATTTATCCGATATCATTAAGGATTCCAAGGATGGGATTAATCGAGTTGCAGATATTGTAAGATCGCTTCGAAATTTTGCAAGAGATGGAAGTGAGGATAAGAAATGTAATTGTTTCCTTGATCAAATTATCCATCAGGTACTGATTATCGTACACAATGAAGCAAAATATGTCTGTGAAGTACATACGCAAAATCATCAGGTACATGAAGTCAATTGTAATAAAGGACAGCTAAATCAAGTCTTTTTAAACATCATAGTAAACGCCATACAAGCCATAAAATCTCAGCACAAGAAAGAACCTGGAAATTTGGATATTATAATATATGAGCAGGATGGTTATGTATGTACGAAAATTCAAGATGACGGCCCAGGGATAAAGAAAGAGCATCTTTCCCGTATTTTCAATCCTTTTTTTACGACTAAGGAGGTTGGACAAGGGACAGGGCTTGGTCTTAGTATTTCACACGATATCATTGTAAATAAACACAATGGAAGGATTGATGTAGAGAGTAATATTGGTAAAGGCACGACCTTTATCGTAAAAATTCCGCTTGAGAATGGAGATGCCTATGAATCCTAAGACTATTTTATTGGTAGATGACGAACGTCCAATTCTAAAAGCTTTTCAAAGAATTTTTATGGACACTGACTACGAAATACTGACTGCTAACAGTGCCATGGAGGCTCTGGGACTGCTCACATCCAATAAAGTTCATATGATTATTAGTGACATGAGGATGCCAGAAATGGATGGATATGAATTACTGGAAAAAGTAAAGCTTCTATACCCAAGCATCATTCGAATCATTTTAAGTGGATACTCGGATGAGACCGCTGTACTTCGGGCACTTCAACGGAATCTAGCGAAGCT
>JASKJZ010000012.1 GCA_030154385.1 Clostridiales bacterium | reverse complement strand
TTGGTTGGTATCACTACGCTTTAGCATAAAAAAGTCACGACTTTTATTATCCAAAGAAATCTGCTCGCCCCGATTAATCTTATGGGCATTTTGTATAATATCACTTTCGGCCGCCTGGCGAAAAATCTTCGATAACTTGACCACGGAAAAGCGATTGGAGTGTATGATATCCTTTAACACATTTCCAGGTCCCACGCTTGGAAGCTGACTCACATCTCCAACCAAAATCAGACGCGTTCCAACCATCACGGCTTTTAAGAGTGAATAAAACAAATGAATATCCACCATAGACATTTCATCGATAATCACGACATCCGTCTCAAGCGGATTGCTTTCATTCTTTTCAAAATGAAGCCCCTCATCCTTTTCACCGATAGTAGACTTAAGCTCCAGCATACGGTGGATGGTCTGCGCTTCATACCCCGTTGTCTCTTTCATACGTTTGGCCGCTCTTCCCGTTGGGGCAGCTAACAGAATTTCCATATTTTCAGACTCAAAAAATTTGATGATGGCGTTAATTGTTGTTGTCTTACCCGTACCAGGTCCTCCTGTTATGACAAGAACCCCATTTTTTGCTGCCTCTAAGACTGCTTCTTTTTGCAGTTGATCTAAAAAAATCTGATCTGCCGCCTCAATACGGTGAACACGATTTTCAAGAACCTCCTGATGAATTGGATAATTGGTATTGAGATCTAAAAGCATTCTGGCACAGTTTAATTCCATATAATAAAAGATAGAGGCATACACCCTTTCTTCTCCCTCTTCTTCCTTGCAAACAATCCGCTTATCAATCATCATATCCGTAATTTGTTTGGCAATTCCCTCTGCCAAAGATCCAATGAGTTTTGAAACCTCTTGTTCTAAAACAGACCTTGGAAGATAGGTATGCCCCATTGCGCTTGCCTGCTGCAATGCATACAAAATACCTGCTTTTACGCGAAAGTCAGAATCCTTTGCAACCCCTACACGTTCTGCAATTTCATCCGCCAGCTTAAATCCAATTCCAGGAACATCTTCTGCCATCTGATAGGGATTTTGTTTTAGTACCTCATACATCCTGGCTCCATAAAACTGATAAATTTTTACCGACAAATGATTGGATATGCCATATTGTGTTAAAAACATCATGGCATTGCGCAGTTCCTTTTTCTCTTCAAACTGACAGCCAATCTCCCTGGCAATCCGCTCACTGATGCCTTTCACCGCAGTAAGACGCTCGGGTTCTTGTTCGATAATTCGAAAGGTATCTTTTTTAAACTTTGCTACAACACGCTTGGCAAGCTTTGGCCCAACTCCTTTAATAGCACCGGATCCCAAATAACGTTCCATCGCCACAGCATCCTCCGGATCCTTAATCTCATATGTGACCACTTTAATCTGTTCCCCATAAACCGGATGGGAGGTTCGATTACCAGAAACCAAAACATATTCCCCTTCACTTAGAAACGGAAAACTACCAACACAGGTAATATCCTCATCCTCGCCATTTAATTCAAAAACGGTATAGCCATTTTCTGTATTTCGAAAAATAATATGCTCGATATATCCTTCTATTTCTTCCGCCACTGTTTTTCTCCTATTTTCTCCAGAAAAGAGCGGCACAACGATGTGAGTTCTAGCCTCAACCGATGCGCCGCTCTTTTATGTATCTGGAACCGTTAACGATTCTTCATAGACTCATATAGCATTTGTGCGATGCCAAGACTACCCGAATCTGTTATATTCTGTGCATACCCCTCGGTCAAAATATCTCCAAAGGACTGCATATAATCACTGTCATCATCACTACTATGTACCGTCTTTTTCATTTCTTTGATTACTTGCTCTGTGAAGTACGTCTCGAAGCTTTTACACGCATCCAAAAGCTCTTTATCGGTTGCATTTTGCATATCCAGACCAGATAGTGTACTCTTTAGAGAATCCGTTTTCCCTGTTGTATCACTGGATGTAGTTTGTACGTTTTGATAAAGGGAAGCAGTATCGATGGAAAGACTCATATACGTTCCTCCTTTTTTAGTTTACTAGCTTCTCAAATTATTTGCTTGCTGCAACATCGTATCCGAAGCACTAATAATTTTGGAGTTCATTTCATAAGCACGTTGTGCAACAATTAGGTTTACCATCTCGTCCACTGCCTGTACATTGGATGATTCCAAGTATTTCTGGCGAATGTCACTTTTTTCCAACGCGGCATCTGCGCTTTCCCAACGAGGCGTTCCAGACGACACCGATTCTTTTAATAAGGTGCCGCTGCCCTTTTCTAATCCGCTTGGATTATTAAACTGCACCAACCCAATTTGAATGCCCATAGCCTGTGCATTTCCAGAATCATCTGGATAATAGAGATTTCCCGCCGCATCCACCGTAACTTCGGCCGGACTGTATGTGGAATCAATGGTAATCGGCGCACCAGTTGAATCAAGCACTGGATTACCATCCGAATCCGACAAGGTATTACCCCCGACACCAATTGACATTTGAAACGCACCACTTCTGGTATAGCCAATCGAACCGTCCATCATCTGAAGGGCAAAAAATCCATTCCCCTCTATTGCAAAATCCCACTGATTCCCTGTCTCTGTTAACGTTCCCTGGGTGTATTGGGAAGTAATGGCTGAATTTCTAGTTCCCAATCCAACCTGAATACCAATTGGCTTATCTTCACCATTCGTATCCGTCGATTTTTCCTGGATTGTTTGGTAAAGTAAGGTCTTAAACTCTGCTCGTTGTGTTTTAAACCCAGTTGTATTAATATTTGATAAGTTATTTGCGATGGTATCTACATTAATTTGCTGGGACATCATGCCAGATGCCCCGGTCCACAGTGACCGCATCATATGCCTGCACCTCTTTCTTTTATTTCACTCGTATCATTAACCAACTCGTCCCACCGAATTTACAGATTTATCAAGCATTCCATCTACTGTGGATATTACTTTTTGATTTGCTTCATATGCTCTGGTGATTGTAATCATACTAACCATTTCCGAAACCGCATTTACATTGGATTGCTCGGTATAGCCTTGCATCAGAGCCCCTGTTGCATCTTTAGTCGTTCCACCATCTAAGAGCTCATAAGAGGTATCGCCTACCTTTTTTAAATAATCATAATCTTCAAAATCCGTCAAAGCAACGGTATCAATCTTGATGCTATCTGCATAAATTCCACCGTCTCTTCCAATCGCAACGCTTGCGGCATCCACAGGCACCTGAATGTCTCCGCCTTCTCCTTGTAAAAAGTTTCCTTCCGAATCTACCACGTAACCATCACTTGTTGTCGTAAAGTTACCATCTCTGGTATAGCGAATGACATCAGTTCCATTGGCATCACTTCCTCTTACTTGAAAGAAGCCTTTTCCCTCGATTGCTAAATCGTAGCTATTACCGGTCTGTCGAAGCGATCCCTGCCCATAATCGGTATAGACTTCTCCTAACTTCACGCCAAGGCTCATCGTACCAATTTTTTTATTCAGAAAGCCCTCTGATCCATCTCTGATTTTTAAAGTCAGCACTTCATCAAATGCTTGATTGGTAACACTCTCCTTCTTATATCCCACCGTGGATGCATTTGCTACGTTATTTGCGATGATATCCAAACGCTTCTGCTCATTTGCCATCCCTGTATAAGCAGTATATAATCCTCTTACCATGTCAAACCTCCAATCAAAGCTGTCAAGCACAACATTTCTTGCCTAATTTTTTTTATCACTTAAAAATTCAACAAATTTTCCAGTTCCGATCGCAACGCAAAGCATTGGATCTGCTGCCGTCATAGTCGTAATTCCAGTCTTACTCTCAATCAGCTCTTCTAATCCACGTAGCAAGCTGCCGCCTCCTGTTAGAACAATCCCTCGGTCTGCAATATCAGCCGCAAGCTCTGGAGGTGTCTTTTCCAGTACACTATGCACTGCTTCGACAATTTGAGAAGTCGTTTCCTTAAGTGCTTCTTCGGTCTCTTCTGAGGTCACTTCTATTGTTTTTGGAAGTCCTGTCACCAGATTACGTCCTCTGACGTCCATGCTTTCACTTTCTGGTCTTCGAAACGCACTTCCTATCTTAATCTTAATATCCTCTGCGGTTCGCTCTCCAATCAACAGATTATGCTTTTTTCTCATATAGCGAACAATTGCCTCATCAAAATCGTCTCCGGCAATTTTAATTGAAGTGCTGACTACCGTACCTCCAAGCGAAATAACCGCAATATCTGAAGTTCCTCCTCCGATATCCACGATCATATTTCCGCAAGGTCTTGCAATATCAATACCCGCTCCAATTGCAGCAGCGATTGGCTCTTCAATGATGGCTACTTCTCTGGCTCCTGCCTGATATGTGGCATCTTCTACCGCCTTTTTTTCTACCTCAGTTACACCACTTGGTACGCACACACTAATTCTAGGCTTTCTAAGTCTTTGCTTTCCAACGGCCTTCTGGATAAAATGCTTGAGCATTTTTTCTGTTACCGTATAGTCAGAAATAACACCCTGGCGAAGCGGACGTACCGCTACGATATTGCCAGGGGTTCTTCCAAGCATCAGTCTTGCTTCTTCACCAATTGCCTTTATTTTATTTGTATCACGATCAAACGCTACTACGGATGGTTCCTTTAGAACCACTCCCTTTCCTTTTATATAAACAAGAACACTCGCGGTTCCCAAATCAATTCCAATATCACTGCCTATCATTGTGATGTTCTCCTTCCTTCTAAAACGACTACTCTTCATCCATAATTCATGTATTTATTCTATCTATCTGATTTTTTCCAATCGTCGGCTAAATAAACATACTCAAGATACATTATAAACACATTCTGGCTTTTTTTCAAAGGAAATTTTTAAATCTTTCTCCGAACATAAAAACCCCGAAACATAAGGAGAAAAACCTGGAAAACATGCACAAAAAAATCGCTTTAATTGGATATGGAAACGTCCATATGCTGTATGGTACCCGCCTCACCATTTTCTTTTAGATAGATGCCAGTACTTCGAATCTGCGCCTGAGCCTCATTGCTTTTACTCATAAGCGAAAAATCAGTCTCGATATTTCCAAGATAAATAGCCCCGATTCCTTGTACCCCAAGGCCTACAAGCTTATCTCTTCCAGATTCATCCTTTGTCCAGATCCGTAATTGGTTAAAGATAGGGTCGTTCTCATCAATCCATCCATTGTGATCGAGATCAAACGCAGCTAGCTCCGAGAAACCATCTCCCGTTTTTGCACCAAACAGTTCTGAGCCATCGTTTATGATTCCATCTCCATTTTTGTCAAGGGCAAGAAAACCACTCTGATTCGAAAGCATGGAAATGTTATCCCTTGTTCCATCACAATCAATATCAAATAAAAATTTCTGTTCCCGCACCGAAGCGCTGTTTGTATCCAGGTTAACCACCAGCGGATCAACGCAGGCTGCTCTTGCGTAATTAATTTCCAAACTTGAGTATTGATGAAAGCTTCTTGACATCGTAGCCGAGACATCAAAAGAAATCTTTTTGCCGTCTGCGGTCACGACCTTTCCAGAGGAATAAAAACTCGTTGTTTCCTGTTCTTCCAAATAATGTACCTCTTGGTAGCTATTACCCCATTCCTCACTCGGAGCAAGGGATTCGAAGTTAGAAGCGTCCCGCTCCCCCATAATGGCAATTGCCTACGAAAAATCCTCGCGACGCCTCGCCAAAATTCTTCGAAACTCTGCTGACCAATCCGTTTTTTCCTTCGCCGTCCCAAATAGGAGCAATAAAAGATTACGAAAGGTATCATACTCGACGGGGTTCTTTGCCTGGAAAGAACTCTTTTTTGCACGTTCAAAACTCGTCTGTTTTTTTTTAAATACCTTTTGTTCGCGTTCGAGGTCCTCCAGCTTTTCCTCCAAGGTGAGACAAAACTGGCACTCCCGTTTTGTCTGTGTTTCGATTTGTTGCACGCTCTCCTTAGCTGTTGGCAATGTAGATGCAGCTGTTTCATTGCCCCAGCCAGAATACGAAAACAAATCCACTTTCTGTGACAGGTACATCCGTTCAGATGACATGCCTACATTACTTGACATTATTTTCATATCTACATACCTCCATGTTTTTTTCATGTCTCACAGCATGGTACTCCCACACCATATGCATGCATATTCTATATCGACAAAAAAAGACATTTCCCTTATACTAATAGGATAATCACCAAGAACACACGGAGGTTCCCCCTACTATGTCAAATGAATTGTTAATACTTCGCGTTAAAAATACAGGCAAACTACTTTCCTTGCTTTTTGTACATGTCGTGACCATTGGATTTCTCATCTTTCTGTTTTTGTATGAAAGTTCCACTTTTCAACAAATCGAAGCTGTTTATGGTATTTCCTTTATTTTTTTCTGCGATTTTTTACTATCCCTTTCTATAAAAAAAGGAAGAACGGATGACGTTCTTCCCTCTTTTTCAAAAAAATACCACTACTTGGATACACGGCTAAAAAGAATGACCTATGGCTTTCTCGGAGATTCCCTATGTCTTTTTTTCTTACAGCTTCGAAATTTGCGATCACCCTATACACTATTTTGGCTGCAATATGCACCCGCTCTTTTTTTACTGTTTCGTATCCTTCTTCGCCTGATTCTTTATCTTTTTCTATACCACTATTTGGATTATAAACTACGGAATAATTTAATATAGCAAGCACCATCAAACACTCCTTGCATAGACTATAGTAAATGAAAATAATGAGTTTTTTTAGAGAGGAGTGTTTTTTTTATGGATTGCATGAAATCTTATGGCTGCAATTGTCAAAATAGAGCGTTAGATGAAATGCCGCTTGCCATGGCATATGTCCCTTGGCAAACCTGGAAAAATGTCTACGATGCCTCCAATGGACTTCGAAAAGGAACCATTTTTGGTGAACTTATTTTTCCGTTCCTTTTTGCTAGCCCTGTTTGCCGGGAAGGAAATATGGGAAACGGAAGGAGATGTGGGATGCGATGAGAATGGATGATCAGCAAAAGCTTCTTATGTTTATCTCGGAAGTAAGTTTTGCCATAGACGATGTTGTGCTCTATCTGGATACACACCCAGAGGATCAGCAGGCATTAGAATACTATGATACCTACAAAAAACTGCGTCATCAGTCGGTCATGGAATATACGAAACTCTATGGTCCTTTGAGTGATGAAACTGTAATCAGCGACAACTACTGGGCATGGGTTCAAAGTCCATGGCCTTGGGAGGTACAAGGAAGGGGTGTGTGCAATTAATGTGGAATTATGAAAAACGTCTGCAATATCCAATCAACATTACAAAATGCAATCCGCAGATGGCCATGGTGATTATTAGTCAATTCGGTGGAGCGTATTGCAAAAGACGACTACCGTCTCGCAACTTGGCTGCAATTTCGTTGGCTGCCCGCAGCCCGCTATGCATTGCACCTTGCTGCCAGCCATGAGTAGAAGAGGTATGTTCCCCCGCAAAATACAAAAGTCCATCATATTCCGGACTGCCGCTTACAAAGGAAAAGAGCCGTTTTTGTTCTGGCATATAATAACAAAATCCACCGTAAAATCCAGCCTCATGATTCCATAAAACGGATTTTCTCGAAAGAACAATATCTCGTAAATAGCCTTTTGGCAATCCGTGCAATGCTTCTAGCTGCCAAAAAAGCACTTGCTCTTTGTAGGAAGGTTCCAGATTTCCAAGGCGGAGTGCATCCTGCCCCAGATTGTAAGAAGCCAGCAAAACCCCCATATGTTTCCAGTCTTCCTCCCCTACGAGCGAATATGCTCGTATTGACGGATACCATGTACTTGAAATCAACAAATCCGTATAGGAGCCTCCTCCTACGATTCTTTGTTCACTCCCTCCTCTCTCCCAGAAGCGCTCCTTGCATAAAAGGAGGCTCTTTTGAGCGGAGATATACGAAACTTCCCGTATTGCCTGTATTTTACCAGCAGATAGTACAGAATCGATTTGTACATTTCGAAGACTCGAAAACGGAATGGTGCAAAGAACAAAATCAAAGGCCTCCCACACCCTCTCTCTACCTCTCTCCTTTTGATAGGACAAAAGAAGCTGCTTGTTCTCTTTTCGGATAATTTTATCAACTCGGCACCCCATTTTAAAGCGTATCCTTTTTCCTTCCTTCGCTCTTTCTTTTAAAAATTTGTAAAAAGATTGAGGAAGTTTCTCCATACCTCCCTCAATCTCATAACGATACGCAGAATCTACCGTATAAGTCTCTTGCAGGCTTTCAAAATAACTTCGATACAAGGTCTCACCGACAAAGGGCATGATGCCAGAGAGCATATTAATCGCGCCCTGACTAAGTCCCGTACTTTCCATGACCTTTCGTATATTCTGATAATCCAGCGCAGTAATTAATTCACTATAGTGCTTTTTTATTTCTAGAATTTCACGACGCATCGAAACCGGAATGGTATAGAAATAGCTTGTAAGCGCTGTATCTAAGAGCACTTGCCACGGTGTTTTTCTTTCTTTCTGCGTCAACGGAAACAAAGGGTATATCTTTTGCATAACCGCTAAGCCATCCGCATCATTTCTGACTCTCTGCCCTCTGACATAAATCCATGCATTCTCATTGTTTTGAACAAATGGTCTGGTAGATAGCCCAAACAAATCAATAAAATGCCACACCGTTTCATGAATCACAGGAATCCGCATGGCGCCAAGCTCCCCATACAAGCTTTTGCCCGGATTAAAATAATAGGTATGTACCCTTCCGCCTATGCGGTTTTGCTGTAACTCCAAAAAGGTGATGTCAAAACCAAGCTTTTGTAGTTCATAGGCAGCACATAGTCCTGCCAATCCTGCGCCAATAATCCCAATATGCATTCCCTTTGCAATACCAGCTGGTGCTACCTGTAAAATATCCTTTGGTGGTCGAAGAAGCTCCATTAAATTGTCATAATCCTCCGGATGCTTCGCTTCTAGAAGTGCTTTTCGAATCATCTGTTCTCTTTGTGCACGGCTTGGATTTTTCGGTGGTATAAACGAAACCTCTTGTTCCATTCGCCCTTCCTTTCTTGCATCTTTTTTCCTTTTCACGTTGCAAAGGCTCGTACGCTAAGGAGCGAAGCGCGGCATCATTAAGTGCCATAAAAACCGCTTCCCTCTCCTCTATGGAAAGCGTATCCAAGAAAATCGGAGGATCTTTCCCGTATTGAATGGAATAGACTAGCTTCGGTTCTGTTTCGTTTCGCATAGAACACCTCCCATATATTCTATGCGAAGCGATTAATTTTCAAACCGAATAAGTTCCCTCCATATTTCAATTTCAGCTTTGGCAGCCTCTACCGATTCCGAACCATGCACCGCATTTCGTTGCACAGTTTCTCCGAACATATAACGGATGGTTCCCGGTGCTGCTTTTAGTGGATTCGTAGAACCATTGATTGCACGAACTAGGTTGACCACTTCCTCTCCCTCCAAAATCAAAACCATAACCTCGGAGGAGGACATAAAGTCTACCAGACTCTCATAAAAATCTTTTCCGATATGTGCTGCATAATGCTTTTCCAATACTTCCTTCGTTGGAAGGACTCTGTGGGCATGAATGATTTCCATTCGATTGTCCTCATAAATTGAAATAATTCTCCCAACCAACTTCTTTTTTACGGCCTCTGGTTTGATAATAACTAGGGTACGCTCCATAATAAGTCCACCTTTCCTACATGATATTGTAATACCTTCTGCTTCTATTTCTAACTTAATTATACCCGATAATATTCTTTTGGAATAGCCTTTTTGTCCGCAAAATATACTAGATAGCAACCATATTACTGGAGTGATACGAAATGGATCATGAAATACAAAAAATTATCGCTTCTCTACCAGATGCGGATACTTCGAATTCCTGGGAAAAAACCGCCGCGCTCTATATTAGAGTCAGCACAGAGGAACAAACCGAACTCTCTCCCGTTACTCAGCTTAAGCTTGGCATTGAATATGCTGCCAGCCATCATTTTTTTCTCCCAAAAGAATATATTTTTCTGGAACAAAATGGAGTTTCTGGGAGAAGCGTAAAGGGACGCGCCGCCTTTCGCGAAATGCTTGCACTTGCAAAAAGCAAGACTCCACCCTTTCTTGCAATCCTGGTATGGCGTTTTTCGCGCTTTGCCCGAAACCAAGAGGAGAGCATCGTTTATAAAAAGCTGCTCTCTCATTATGGTGTTGCAGTCATTAGCATCACCGAACCACTCGAAGAGGGTCCCTTTGGCAAGCTCAATGAGCGTATTATCGAATGGATGGATGAATACTATTCCATCCGTCTTTCCGATGAGGTATTGCGGGGCATGAAAGAAAATGCCAGGCGCGGTGCCTATCAATCGGCCCCGCCAATTGGCTACGATTTCGCTGGAAATAAAAAACCTCCCACAATAAACGAACAGGAAAAATCCATCATCTTATTCATTTTTCAATCGTACTTAGAAGGATATAGCTATACCCAGATTGCACGCCTTTTAAATGATGCAGGTTATCATACCAAAAGAGGCGGTCATTTTGAAGGACGTTCCATTTCTTACATTTTGCAAAATCCATTTTATATCGGTAAGGTACGGTGGAACTATTATGATCGATCTCATTGCTGTTATCGCGACGCAAATGACATCATATTAGCAGACGGTCTGCACGCTCCAATTATCACAGAAAGTCTCTTCCATGAAGTCAGTCAGCGCATAAAGCAAAACCAGACAAAAAAGGGAAGTCACGATGCTTCCTATTGCAAACACTGGCTTTCCGGGCTCTTTCAATGTGCTGCCTGCAAGCGTACACTTACGTTATCCACAATTCAAAAGAAGGGGTCGGTATATCAACAATTTCGATGTTGGGGCTATACAAAGGGAATGTGTCAAAGTATTAGCTCCCTTTCCTTATCAAAAGCCACCAAAATTTTACTGCTTGCTCTTCAACCTTTTGAAACAAATGGGCTTTTGACTGGCTACCGCCTAACAAATAAGTCTCCCCAAACAGAAGCGCTTCTTGATACACTGATCGAAATAAATTCCTCCCCACTTGTAAAATACCCCCTTCCGAAACAGATTCGTTCCCTATACGAACTCATTTCCTTGGATTCTATCGCCGATTTCCAAAAAGCAAATGCAATTCGCTCCATCCTTCATCCCATTGTTTTTGAGAAAGATACCAATACCTTTTTCCTTCCTTTTTATCTGCCCCAAAAAGAAAGCGTATCTTGCAATACGGGGGACCAGATGGAGAGCTAGCCGCCAGCATGCGCTATCTTTCACAACGCTACACAATGCCATATCGAGAGGTTGCAGGGCTTCTGACTGACATCGGAACCGAAGAAATGGTTCGTGGTACTGCATAAATGAATCGCAACCCTCATAGGCTAATAAAAAACCCTGGGAGAAAGAGATGGATCACTATTGCGCCTATTTAAGAAAATCCCGTATGGATGAAGAGCGGAATGCCATAAGCACTGAGGAAACGCTAGCTCGCCATAAAAATATCCTTTGCAAACTCGCGGCAGATAAACAGATTGAGATTGAAAAATTTTACTGTGAGGTGTGTTCTGGAGACAGCATTGATTCCCGCCCTCAGATGTGCTCCCTCCTTCGAGATGTGGAAAACGGAAGATGGACGGGTGTATTTGTGGTTGAGTTAGAGCGACTGGCAAGAGGCGATACCGCTGATCAGGGCACCATCCAGCGTATTTTCCGCATCACAAACACCACGATTATTACGCCCTCCAAGGAATACCACCCCAACAATGAGTTTGATAACGATGCTTTTGAGTTTGGACTTTTTTTAAGCCGAAGGGAATACTATGCCATAAAAAGGCGCTTGATACGAGGAAGAATTCAAGCTGCACTGGAAGGGAAATGGCCTTACCGGAGCGCCCCGTATGGATACAAGATTGTAAGGCTAATGCATGAAAAAGGTTACACCCTCCAACCAGAGGAAGAGAAGGCTGCCATCGTCTCTCTTATTTTCGAATGGTATACAAAAGGCTATCAACAGGCGGAAGGTAAAACTGAAACGCTTGGCATGCAAGCAATCTGCAATCAGCTAAACAAAATGCAGATACCAAACAGCAGGGATAATACATGGAAACCATCCACGATTGCTTCTATGTTAGAAAATGAAACCTATCTTGGGAAAGTTAAAATCGGATACAACCAAACAATCGAAACCATTCATCGGGGGGTTATCCAAAAAAAGAGAAAAAAAAATACCATCTACCAAATTGTTGATGGTATCCATCCTCCCATAATTGACCCCATAACCTTTGATGCAGCCAAAAGGCTCCGCTCCTTTTATAAAAAAAGTCCCTTAAAAAAGAATCCTACGATAAAAAATTCCTTTGCAGGACTTCTTCGTTGTCCATATTGTGGACATACGCTGCTTCGTCGCATCATAACAAAGACAAACAAGGAACTATTAATTTGTCCCACTAAAGGCTGCAGAACAATTGGCTGCGATTTTGAGGCGTTAGAGTCTATCCTTCTCCTATTTATAAACCAATATTTTCATACGGTAAAAACCTATCCTCTTCCATGTCTGCCCGCACAAAAAAATGAATACTTACGAATCCTATTGGATCACATTGTCTATGAGAAAGTCAACCGGTGCCAGCCTGGTGAGGATCCCTCCTCTCATATCGTACTCTCGGTCTACCCAAGGTTACCTCTTACAAACGAAATGACTGTATGACTCCTCTTAAATTATTAGCAAGCTGATCTCCTAGCGATACAGCCTCATTGATTGTGACCATTGAGGCTAGAATTTCCTCGGTTGTAGCAGAGGTTTCTTCGGTACTGGCAGCATTTTCTTGCGCGATTGCAGAAAGTGAAGTTATGATATCTAGTACCTTATGGCGGCTAGCCTCCATGGTATTTGATAGCTGATCTAATGTGATAATCTCTTCATTTACAAACTTTAGAGTATCAACAATAGTCCGATAGCGGTTCATCGTTTCCTCCACACTTTGAGCCTGCACCTCAACGGCCTTTTTGACCTCCGTACTTTGCATATTTGCATTTGTGATTTGTCCCATCAAGACATCCAGAATTTCTTTTATCGAATTGGTCGACTGTGCGGATTGTTCTGCCAGATTTCGGATTTCATCTGCTACGACAGCAAAGCCCTTACCAGCCTCTCCTGCTCTTGCGGCTTCAATTGCAGCATTGAGTGCTAAAAGATTGGTCTGTTCTGCAATTCCTGCGATAATAGCACTTACTTCTCCGATTTTTCCTGCGCTTTCATTGGTATGCGAAATGGTGTCAAAAATTAATTGAAAGGCCTTTTTATTATTCTGTGTCACATCGGATAACTGGGTAACGGTATCCAGCCCCTCCTTGCTAACAATCTCCATCTGTTTACTCGCATCCTTTAGCTTTTGGGTGCTATCTGTATTTTGCACAATAATGGTTCCTAGTTCCACAAATTCTCTGGAAGCCATTTCGGAGTCCTGTGCTTGTTGTCCTGCCGACTCAGCAATTTCTCCAACTGTATTTGCAATTTCATTCATAGAAGTCGTTATTTCATCCGAATTCAGACGCAAGGTACCAGAAGATTCACTTAATCTTGTTGAGGTCTCATCTAAAAGTCCTACCATTTTTTTCAGGGACGAAACCATTTCTTTTACAGAATCGGAAAGTTCCCCTAATTCATCCTTCGTTTGCTGATGAAAGGGTTCAAAGGACAAATCACGTTCCGTTAACTTTTTCATATCCTGTGTGGTATGTAAAATGCTCGTTTTCAGATAACGTACAATGATACCCGCAACAATTGATAATAATACAATCAAAATCACAAAGGCTACTGCCAAAATAATAATTTTTGTTTGAATATCCTGCGTAATGGAGTTTGCACTATCCTTCGCATATTCCTCCAGGAGTTCGGTCATACTATTGATATTTCCACGTGCGGTATCAAAGGCTGACAAATGGGTATCCATATCTCCTGTTAACGTGCTAATGTCATAAGAATCCTTCCATGTTTGCATATTATTGGTAAATGCTTCATATAAGGACTCTAATGTCTCTTGGTCTGCCGGATTTTTAAAATCATGATACAGTGATTTATTTTCTTTTACATTCTCAACAGCTTGCCGTACGCGATCCTCTGTCTGCGTTATATTATCTGTGTAATCTTTTTCTAAGCTCTCCTTCCTGCTTGCATCAAGAGTGCTTCCGCTTAAAAAAAGTTCTTTTTCTGCTAATACAGCCTGGTAAAAGTCACGATCTGCATTTAATATTAATTCCGTACTGGTATATACCTCATCGTAATAAATGGTTCTAGTTTTTTGATTGATACTGTTTGCATTATATACAAACAGTATTAGCAATCCTAGCACCGCAATAAGAGATGGTATGTACAATAAAAACAATTTCTGGGTTACCTTCATATTTTTGATTCGCTTCATACTACTGTCACTCTCCTTATATAAATTTTGCTCTCACCATCCTATCAATGTATGCTTTTAAATACAAGATACAAAACGCTACATTTGTCAAAATGCTTGTAAAATCGTCGTTTTCTACAAAAAACAAAGGACTTTTTCTTGAAGAAAATGCTGGTCTTCAAGAAAAAATCCTTGTTTTTAATCCATATTCATTTTATTCCTTTATCACAAATCGTTCCTCTAATGGCTGGTACTGCTTTTCGTCTGGATTTGCTGCTGGTGCACCAAATGGCATTTGTGCAATTAGTTTCCAATGCGCTGGAAGCCCCCATTCTTGTTTCACCAAAGGTTCTATCAATTCTCCATAATGCTGTAGAGAAGCACCAAATCCTTCTGCTTCAAGGGATGTCCACACCACATATTGCAGCATCCCACTCGCCTGCTGCGACCAGATTGGGAAATTGTCTTTATACAGTGGGAATTGCTGCTGAAGACCCTCTACAACTGTCTGATCTTCAAAATAAAGTACGGTTCCATAACCATTTTGGAAACTGTTAATTTTCCCGGCAGTTGCCTCAAATTGTTCCGCTGGTACCACCTTTTGTAAAGCTTCCTTTGCAATCTCCCATAAACGATCATGTTTCTTGCCAAGCAACAAGACCACCCTTCCGCTTTGTGAATTAAACGCAGTTGGCGTATGGCGTATGGCATGTTCCATCACTTCTTTAATCCGAGCATCGGAAACAGGTGCTTCCTTTTGTATTGCATAGTAAGTTCTTCTGTCTGCTACTGCCTGATATAAATCCTTCATATTGTTTCCTCCATTTCAATTCAATTATTTATATTTTTTTGTTCATTTCCTTTATTTTTTCTGATAAATTATTTTTATTTTGTATTTTATCTCATTCTATACTATTATTATCTGAATTTCAAGTCTTTTTTATTATCAGGAAAACGAACCAACGAATTGGCTCATATGGAAATGGTCTCGACCATAGTATATCAATTAACAAAGGATCTAACCCCGGACGAAATCGAGCGTTCTGGCTATGCTAATTATTATGTCGATCATACGACTGCTCTTTGGCCACAGGCAGCAGGTGGGATTCCCTTTAATGCCTGCGAATTTCAGTCAAAAGGAGATGCTATCACCGATCTGAACGAAGATCTGGCAGCAGAACAAAAAGCACGTACGACATATGACAATATTTTACGTTTGATAAAAGATCCAGAGATCTGTGACCCCATTCGATTTTTAAGACAGCGGGAACTCGTTCATTATCAACGTTTCGGTGAAGCACTTCGAAGAGTGCAAGATGAATTGAATTTCAAAAACTTTTACGCTTTTAATCCAGAATTTGATATGCCTGGGAGCAAAAAATAAACCCAACGTAAAGGTGAGGCATGCAATCCTAATAAAGATTGCATGCCTCACTTTTTTACTCGCTTTTCTTTTCCTTTATCTGCACGGTCATTTTGATTCGCTTACTCTTTCCCGCTTCATTTTCCATATAAAAATAGACCGTTTGCTTTTCTTTTGGTTTTTTTATTGTTATTTTGTACGTATAAATGCCAGTCTCCTCATCGTAAATTCCTTTCTTACTGGAATAGACGGTACCTCCTACCTTCGCATTTGCCACACAGGCCTCCTTACTTTGGAGCTTGATAGTTTTTGTAGTGGTATAAATTGCTTTATTTACCAGAACAGGCCTATCCGGCAGGGATTTTGCTACTACGATACTCGTAGCAAGCTTGATGTTTCCAAATTTATTTCGAAGCACCATCGTAATACGTTCTCCCGCTTTTAACGGTGCAGCTAATGGTATTTCAACAGAAGGATTCTGCATACCTTCCAGGTCATAAAAGACACCAGCTGCTTTTATATATATATTTCCCTGAAACCCAGATACCAGACCCTTTATGGTCAAATCTTTATCATTCATAGGATTCAGTAAAGCTGTTATTTGGTCATTTGAATTCATGTAATATTGACTCGGCCGAACTTCTCTGCTGCCGCTTGCGCTTTCTCGTACACTTCCATCCACTACATCAACTGCCGATGCATATATTATCTGACCTGCCTCTAGGCTGCCCACATCAATTTTAAATTGGCCATTGGAATCACTCGTTCCCTTGTACTCATTCCCATCAATCGTTACCTTAATGTCATATGTATTTTTCTTGGAATCGGAAATGTAACCATACACAAAATGTTCTCCATCACAGCTTGTATATAACACTGGCATTTCTGGAGCAACATGCGGTACCACTACTTTAATTGGATAATTGGCTCGTCCGATGCTATCCACTGCATAGATTAGCACCTCTGTTCCAGAAGTCTGAACCGGTATTTCCATTGAAACTTCATCACCATCTCTTGTATCGTTTGCTTCGACGATGGTATGGGTACCGTCGTAGTAGAAGGATTCCATAAAGGCTTCCTTTCCCTCTTTCCCCGAAACATAGACCTTATCTCCTATATAGGCAAAAATCTGACTATTATCATCCTTTAAATTTACAACAATACTGGTACTCGTATTATCGAGAGAAACCAGTTCAGGACGGTTTGGACCAGCACGCAAAACGCTCACCTGAGTAGCATCACTTTCTTTTCCAGTATCATCCTTTTGCATGACCGTAATTGTTTTTCCTGCCCTTTGAAAGGCAACTTTTCGACTAAAGGTTCCATCACTTTTTACCTTTGTTGTGTACGTTTTTCCTGGTGTCGAGATTATAATTGTAGCACCGGGATTCGCGGTTCCTGTAACTTTTTTGCTCTTATTGGTCACGCGATTGACCTTTGGCATTTCAAGTGCTCCCCGGTTGATATTGGAAATTTTAATATGCTTTACGGTCGCATTTCCAGCATTGTCCATTGCCCAAATGCTATAGATCCCATTCTGTTTGACAAAAAACTGGCTATTTTCAATACTTGCGCTCACACTAGTTGACCAAATTGGATCTTTCGCTTCAAATTCTCCAACTGCATAGCGAAGCGCTGTGGTCGTAGACATGTCATTGGATTGTATCACCACTGGAACATCTTTATCTGTCTTCACCTTAATTAATGGGAGAACTACTAAGGTCGGACCACTTGAATCCGTATTATATTGTGAAAATTTCGCACTATAATAGGCATATCCTTCGCTAAGTTCTAACGTACCCCGATACCAGCTTTTTTTCTTTGCTTCCTCTACCGAAAGAGAGCTGGCACGAAATACATAGGAACTGGAGCTTGGTGCCACCAGACGCCAATTATTATCTGCTTCGATATCTATTCCATGAAACGAACTTTGCTCTTCGATATATTCTTTTAAGAGATTTGTACTATACTGCGTTCCTTTATATAGTCTTTGGGATGGTAGTTCCTTTCCAAGCACAGGATCACTCGCACTGATGATATCCGAGACCAGAAGGAATCGGGTCGAATCTGACACCTTGCTTCCGTTGCAGCTTAAATTTAAAATGCGAGAAGCCGTACTATTAATAAGCTTTCCCTGCTGTGAATATTTGGCTGGTTGGGTGAGATCGACTTCATACTCAACCCCGTCGAAAAGGCTTAAATTGCTCCATTCTCCCATCCAATCCTTATCGACAAGAGAAAGCATATTTCTATTTCCGACATAGGAATCCAGCATATCATCACCGCTCTTTTGCTTGACATTGGGACTTGTATAAGCACTTGCTGTCCATTCTAACCATTCTTTCAATTGCTTTCCAGTAATCCAGTAAACATAAGGATAATTATGATAATATGACTGAATACTAAGTACATCCGCCATCGTAATATTGCCATTGATATGAATATAATCATCCTGGTTTTCAACACCATATTTTTTAAAGGATGAAGCCGCTATTACAGGATAATCCTCATATTCGGTATTGATTGTATGAGAATATTCCAAGCCCATGCGTATTTTCGACTCATTTAACAGCTGAATCGCGGCATTATCCTCAATAATTCCAAAATAATTTGTCAGTATTTCTCCTGATTTCATTTCCCCTACTACTTCAGAATATGTACTTTTTATGATTTCATCATAAATCGCTTGATATTTTGTGACCGTCTTATCGAGCGGCGTATCCTTTTTTGCATATCGTATATTGGCATTACTGCCAGCTACCGTTACCTTTCCATTTACTATCGTAAGCTTTAAATCCGCCACTCCAATACCTGCCCCATGATCTGCAACCATAATAACAGGCTTACCATTCATAAGTCCGGTTTTCTTATCCACATTTTGATAAGAATAAAACTTTTTCACATTTGCATCACTCGAAGGAAAGTTTAGGTGCCCATGCCCTGCCATGATGGCATCAACCCCATCAATTTTGGAAAGTGCATAGGTTGCATCTCCAGCAAAATAATCTGGATTTTCGCTTCCAAAACTGCTATGAGAAAGCACAACTACCAAATCTGCACCCTGTTTTCTTAATTTTTCTA
>JASKJZ010000011.1 GCA_030154385.1 Clostridiales bacterium | reverse complement strand
ATAGAAAACTCAACAATACGACGTTTGTTGGCATCTTGCTTATCCAGAAGCTGAGCATAATTATCAATGCGCATTAAAAGAGGTTGCACCTGAGTTACATCAAGACGGATATATAATGCATTCAGATGATACAAAATATCGTCTCTTGTATAAAACATCCGTCCGAATAGATCCAAGACAAATTTTTCTCGAAGTGCATTGATTGAATTTTCGCTGTAGGAGATTGTCTTTGCAGCATTTTGATCTTTTTTGTCCAATTTTAATAAGATGGGGGATAAGGTTTTTGCATCGAGTGTATGCTTAAGCAAATAATCAATGCCACCGCTTTTTAGCGTGCCGCGCACAAATTCAAAGTCGTCGTAATTACTGAGTGCAATAAAAGCGATATCTGGAAAATTTTTATGCACTTGTTCGCAGAGGACAACGCCATTCATGATAGGCATCATCATATCCGACAGGATGACATCAGGCTGCAAACGAGGAATAAGTGATAGCGCTTCCTGACCGTTAGAGGCTTCGCCGCAGATGCAGATACGATCGGAAAAGTCTTGCAGCATTAATTTTATATTGGTACGTACAAGTATTTCATCATCAACTAATAATACCTTTATCATAATAAAAATCCTCTTTCTCAATTAATGGAATGATCAGTTCAAACTTCGTATACTCATTTTCTATACTGTCAATTCGGATATCATATTCAGAACCAAAATACAATTGAATCCGTTCACGGATATTATAGATACCAATATGCCCCGCATTTTTATTTTGATTATGTGATAATATTTCGCTTTGCCTTAAGGCAGAGATTCCTCGGCCATTATCTTTGATGCTAATGTGCAGATTGCTGCCTTTTTTTTCATACGAGATGGATAGAAGTCCATCCACCTGACGGTCATTGATTCCGTGCTTGAGAGCTGGTGCGGTAAAAGGCTAATAAAACGGAAAGGATGCGCATATGAATCAACTAGGACGAAATGATATTCGAATTCGGGATCCCTTCGTTTTTTGTAAGGATGACCTTTATTATTTATACGGTTCAACGGATAGGAACACCTGGAGTGGAAAAGGCAGTGGTTTTATGATGTATCGAAGCAAAGATCTGGAGACATTTGAAGGACCATTTGAAGTCTTCCATGCAGAAGAAAATTTTTGGGGAGAAGAGAATTTTTGGGCACCGGAGGTATACGAATATAAGGAATGCTATTACATGAGTGCAAGCTTTAAGGGAAATGGAAGAAGAGGGGTGCAGCTTTTATGTGCAAGAAGTCCGGAAGGCCCCTTTTTACCGATTAAGAATGCTGCGATTACACCAAAGGAGTGGGACTGCTTAGATGGAACCCTATACTGGGAGGACAATCAATGTTTTTTAATATTTTGCCATGAGTGGACACAGGTTATAGATGGGGAGATTTGTATTGCAAGGCTTTCGGAAGATATGATGAATTTGGAAGGAGAACCAGTCGTCCTCTTCCGGGTTCTGAGGCAGAATGGACAGTAATTAACGAAGGATTTGGAGTGAAAGGCTATGTGACCGATGGGCCATTTATTCTTCCTTTGCATGACAAAACAATCGCAATGATTTGGTCAAGCTACAGCAAGAAAGGATATGCGGTTGGGGTTTCCTATTCAAAAACAGGAATATATGGGCCTTGGGAACATCAAAGGGAACCGCTTTGCGATAAGGATGGAGGTCATGGAATGCTATTTCGTGATAAAAGAAATCACTTGCTTTTAGCCATTCATTCTCCCAATGAATGGATGCAGGAACGGTTAACATTAATTGAGATAGAAGAGGCATTGCAATACGTGAATGGGGTTAAAAACATACACATATTGTGTTAAAAAAATATCATAAAGAATTAAATGTGAAAAAAATAAAAAAAATGACGAAAAGCAAAGAAAACACTTGAAATGCTATTGGTTTTCCGTATAATATAAAAGCAGGCATTCACTGGCTTGTTAAAAGATGAGAAAGGATTATATATGGAAAACTTAAATCTATCAATGTTTGCAATACCTGCAATTATATTATTTGTTGGTATCGTTTCTTCCAAATTAAGCAAATGGTTGAGGCTTCCTGACATCGTGCTATACTTAATTGCTGGAGTCATCATAGGTCCTACCGTTTTAAATATTGCAAATGTAGCAACTTACTCAAGCGTCAATCAATTTATCTTGACCTTTGGTGCTGCTTTTATTTTGTATGATGGAGGTCGTGAGATTAAGCTAAAGGTCTTGAAAGAGATAAAACTGACCGTTTTTTTATTAGCAACGCTTGGTGTTGTGCTCTCTATGCTAATTGTAGGCTTTGCGGCATCGAAGATTTTTCAGATTCCTATGATATATGGAATGTTAATTGGTGCGGTAACGGCATCAACGGATCCTGCGGCGTTGGTTCCTATTTTTCAACGGATCAATATTGTAAAGCGAGTAAAGCAGACCATCATCAGTGAATCTGCTTTTAATGATGCTGTTGGTGCGGTTCTTGTGCTGACCGTTTTAATGATTATTCGCTCGGGAAGCTTTTCTGTTCAAACGGATTTGCTTGACTTGATTCGCATGATTGTGTTTGGAGCAATGGTAGGTGTAGGCGTTGGACTTCTTTTTTCGACTAGTGTTTCGGATAATAAATTTGGCCTGTTTTCTGAATTTGCACCAATCATATCACTCATTGCGGTTCTGGCCTCCTTTACGCTTGCAGAAGCAATTGGCGGAAGTGGGTATATGTCCGCATTTATCGCAGGTTTGATTTGCGGGAATAAGAAAAAGTTTAATTTATGGGTACCAGAACAAGAGTATGAGATACAGACACATGTGAGGGAAACGGTTGTTTCCATTATGAAGATTGCAATTTTTATTGTGTTAGGTATGCATGTCGATTTTCATGCTATTATCACCTATTGGAAGCAGGGACTTTTGGTTGTTCTCATATTAGTATTTGTTGCACGGCCAATCTGCGTATTGGTTTGTACCAAGCTAGATCGAAAGCTGGAATGGAAGAAAAATGAAATCTTATTCATGATGTGGGTTAGGGAAACGGGTGTTATTCCGGCTGCATTGTCGAGCGTCATCGTAAGTAATAAAGTCGCACATGCAGAAATTGTATCAGCCGTCGTGTTTATGACGATAGGTATTACCTTATTTGTTCAGGCAACGACAGCAAAACCATGGGCGAAAAAGCTTGGTTTGATTTTGGAGGATCAGTGACATGAAAGCTTTGATTGTTTATTTTAGTGGGACAGGAAACACTGCTTATGTTGCGAGAAAAATAGAACAAGTTATGAAGGAATTTGGAGTGGAGGCAGTTAGTCAGTCAATCGAGGAGCTTGATGAGCTTAACACAGTAAATTTTGATTTCTTGGTGCTTGGATGTCCAAAATATTACGAATACCCTGTTCTTGATTTTATTCAATCCATAGAAAAAAAACTGGTACCGAGCCAAAGAACAATTTCCACCATGATATATGGAACACAGGCAGCTTACTTGCAGACTGATTTTAGTAAGCTAGAGAAAATTTTGAGAACAAGAAATTATAAGGTCACTGTGACAAAAAGCTTTCAAATTGCAAATAACATGGTGATATTTGGCGCTTTTCCAGGAACCGATTCTGAAAAAATTAAGAAAAATCTAAAAAAGCTGACTGAGGATTTAAAACCCTTGGTGGGAGACTTTTTAGCAGGAAGAGAAAATAAGGAACATCCAAGTTTTCTTTATCGAAAGGGAACCCATCTATCAGGCGTCGTATTTACGAAGCTATTTCCTATCTTTGCTATGAAATACAGCGCCTCAGAGGCCTGTGTATCCTGTGGCATTTGTGCAGCAAAATGTCCAAAGGGTAACATAACCATGCAAAAGGGGAAACCGCAGTTTGGCAAGAATTGTATTTTTTGTATGCGATGTATCAATATTTGCCCGCAAAATGCCATTCAGTATAATAAGAAAACCTGTACACAGTATAAGAAATTATAGGAATCTATTTTTATTGTTGAAAAGAGAAAATACTTGTGATATAGTGGAAAACAGATAACGTAGAGAGAGGTGAAAGGATGAAGCTATAATTTACTTTTGAAGCATGAGAATAAGCTAACGATGTGTGGTGTTAAACATACATATCGATTGATTCATGTTGCCAAAAGTGGATTATGTCTTCATAACCTCTCTTTTTTGGTGCAATTTTATGCAATCCAATATTTCTTTTGATGAGGAAGGTAAGACAGAGTCATTTGGCGACAGATGGTTCTTTTTTTATGGTTTTATACACACACAATAAGGAGGAATGCATATGTCACAAATTAATGTTACCAATCTGACATTTTCATATGAGGGAAGCTTTGACACGATATTTGATAAGGTATCTCTAGTTATCGATACAGACTGGAAACTTGGCTTGATCGGAAGAAATGGAAAAGGAAAGACCACATTTTTAAATCTGTTACTTGGAAAATACGATTACCTGGGAACGATTACTGCGCCAAAGCGATTTGCCTATTTTCCCTACCCACTCACCAAGGAGGAGAGAGAAAAGAGTGCGGCTGATATCGTGGAAGATGCACTGGTGTATGAAAGCTGGCGTGTGATTTGCGAGTTGGATAAATTAAAAATGGAAGCCAAGAAGCTTTATCAGCCATTTTGCACCTTGAGTCAGGGAGAACAGACAAAGGTCATGCTCGCCATGCTCTTTTCCAGAGAAGAGGATTTTTATTTATTGGATGAACCGACCAATCACTTAGACCTTGCATCCAGGGAGATTCTGAAAAGTTATTTGAAAACAAAAAAAGGTTTTATCCTCATATCGCATGACCGAGATTTATTGGATGCTTGCATCGATCATGTATTGGCGCTCAATCGGACATCGATCGAGATAACAAAGGGCAATTTTTCGACTTGGTGGGAAAATAAAGAAAAGAAGGATACCTTTATGCAGGCTGAGAATGAAAAGCATCTGCATGAAATATCCAAATTGAAAAAAGCCGCAAAGCAGGCATCGGATTGGGCAAAAAAAGGAGAAAGTAGGAAAATTGGATTTGATCCAATTAAGGAAAATGACCGTTCGATTGCGACAAGAAGCTATATCGGTGCAAAGACGAAAAAGATGCAGAGTAAACGAAAACAGATTGAACATAGAATTGGACAGGAAATCCAGCAAAAGGAGGGACTATTACAGGATATAGAGGCAACAAAGATGCTAAAGATGATGCCGCTTACGCATCATAAAGAGGTTTTCATTCGGGCTAAGAAGTATGGATTCACCTATCTGGGAGAAACCATGAACCATGAGGTTTTAAAGGATTTTAATATAGAACTTAGACAAGGAGAACGTCTTTTGTTGAAGGGGCAAAATGGGTGCGGAAAATCTACTTTTTTAAAAAGTGTACTTTCCCACTGTGATAAAAGCGATGATGTGCTTACTAAAAAGGTGGAGAGCGGAGAACTTACAATTGCAAGTGGTCTTCTCGTATCTTATGTAAGCCAGGATACCTCCTTTTTAAAGGGGACAATTTATGAATGGCTCGAAATGGAAGAGGGAGAACCAACTCTCATAATGACGCTTTTGCATCAGCTTGGTTTTGAACGGAAACAGTTTGAAAAACGGATGGAGGAATTCTCCGAAGGACAAAAGAAAAAGGTCTTACTTGCGAAAAGTCTTATGACTCGGGCTCACCTCTATATATGGGATGAACCCTTCAATTATGTAGATTTATTTGCTCGCATGCAGATTGAACAGTTACTTTTGACCTATCAGCCAACAATGCTTTTAGTCGAACATGACCCTGTTTTTGGAGACAGCGTGGCGACCAAAATTATTTCCATGAATAATGATAAATAATTACATGATTAAGAGAAGTTGCCGATTTAAATTGTCAACTTCTCTTATTTTTGTGATGAATAAGGATGTTTATACTAATGCCTATGTTTGTAGAGATTAATATAACGGGTACTCTTAAGTATTGTAACGTATCAAAGTTTTCGAAAATCTGAATTATTATAAAAAGCAATGCAAAAATAGAGATAAAAATAGAACATATCATTTTAATTTTAAAATCTTTCATATGCTATGCAGTATCCTTTCTGTTAAGATCTTTGAACAAAAGTATTATAATACAAAATGCTTCCACAAAACCATTTTAGTCTTGAACGTTAAATATTTTGTCATGAACGCATTAGTTTTTTATAGTAACTAAAAAATAATGCTTGCATTTTTTGTTTAGTTACTATAAAATAATGTTGAGGTGAAGAGATGAATACAAAAAAAGAATTAATTGAAAAATTTCATGAAGCTGCGAATTTGATGGTCTGTGATATTCGAACCGCACGTAATTATGGGACGGATTATCTTCTAAGCTATTCCGATCTATCCTTTCTAAAATGTGTGGAGCGCAATGAAAAAACGAAAGCAGGAGACATTTCCAAATATTTGGGGATGACCAATGGAGCGGTTAACCAGCTAGCAAAAAAACTTGAAAAAAATGGATTTTTAGAGGCTTATCGAATCGAAGGCAACCGAAAAGAAGTCTACTACCGATTGACAAAAAATGGTAAAACTGCCTGCCAAAGCTTTGATGCCTACAATGCCAATATGAATGGAATGATTGAAGATTACATTGCCGATTTAGAGGAGGAAACGTTAGTAACGATCACTGGATTATTTGATACAATCCTTACTCAGATCGCAAAGGACAAAGCTTGCTATATGAAATGTGACGATGAAAATGAAAATAAATCAGATGGAAGGTGCGAAAAATGCAAGAGAACTTATTAGAAATTAAAAACTTGGTGGCCTCGGTAGAAGGGATAGAAATCCTAAAAGGCGTTAATTTAACCGTACGTCCAGGAGAGGTACATGTATTGATGGGTCCAAATGGCGCTGGAAAATCAACCCTTGCCAATGTCATAATGGGAGATCCAAGGTATGAGGTGGAGGAAGGCAGTATTTTATTTGAAGGAGAAGAAATCCGTGAGGAAAAGCCGGATGTTCGGGCAAGAAAGGGAATCTTCTTATCCTTCCAGGCACCAGAAGAGATTGCGGGTGTCACACTGGAAAACTTTTTAAAGGCATCACGAGCCGCAATCACGGGAAATCCGGTACGTATTTTTGCCTTTCGTGATGAGCTTAAAAAAAATCTGGAGGAGCTTGGGTTAGACGAATCCTATGCAAAGAGGTATTTAAACGTCGGCTTTTCAGGTGGTGAAAAGAAGAAAAGTGAGATTTTACAGATGGCGATGATTCAGCCAAAGCTCGCGATTCTAGATGAGACGGATTCAGGACTGGATGTGGATGCGGTTAAGTTGATATCGGAAAATGTTGCAAAATTTCGAAATGAAAATAACGCAATTTTGATTATTACGCATATTACCAAGATATTGCAAAAACTGCCTGTTGATTACGTGCATATTCTGGCAGATGGGAAAATTGTAAAGACGGGAGACGCTTCTATTGTTGATACCGTTATAAAAGATGGTTTTTCAAATGTCATGCAAGAAGTGAACGCGTAGAAATGAGGTGAAAGCATGGAAAAAAAAAAACACAGGTAGAGGACATTGCCCGTGAACTTTATGATATCAAAAACGAGGATGTTGCTAGCTTTCGGACAGATCGGGGACTTACGGAGGATATTGTACGGGAAATTTCCGCCCAAAAAAACGAGCCCGAGTGGATGCTTTTGCATCGGCTAAAATCCCTGGAAGCCTATCAAAAAATAGGACTTCCTGCATGGGGACCCTCCCTGTCAGAACTTGATATGGATCAGATTGTAACCTATGTAAGACCTGTAATTGATCGCAAAGAAAACTGGAATGAGGTCCCAGAGGATATAAAGGCTACCTTTGACCGACTGGGTATTCCAAAAGCAGAGCGAGAATCTTTGGCTGGTGTCGGAGCCCAATATGATTCGGAGGTCGTTTATCACAACGTGAGAGAGGATTTGTTGCGACAGGGTGTGGTTTATACCGATATGGAAAGCGCAGTTAACGACTATGAAGAAATTGTACGTCCTCTCTTTATGAAGCTAGTGCCGCCAAATGACCATAAATTTGCTGCACTCCACGGTGCGGTATGGTCGGGCGGTTCTTTTGTTTATGTGCCAGAAGGAATACACGTTTCCATTCCGCTGCAATCTTATTTTCGGCTCAATGCTCCAGGAGCAGGACAGTTTGAGCACACGCTTATCGTGGTTGAAAAAAATGCAAGTCTGCACTTTATCGAAGGCTGTTCGGCACCAAAATATAATCGGGTGAACCTTCATGCAGGATGTGTGGAGCTTTATGTAAGAGAAAATGCAAAGCTGCGATATTCCACAATCGAAAACTGGTCAAAAAATATGATGAATTTGAACACCAAACGCGCCCAAGTCGATACGAATGGAACCATTGAATGGGTATCAGGAACCTTTGGTTCCCATGTGACGATGCTTTATCCATCGAGTATCTTAAAGGGAGAAGGTGCAAAATCTGAATTTACAGGGATCACCTTTGCTTCCGCGGGACAAGATTTGGATACAGGTACAAAAGTCATTCATGCTGCACCGAATACTTCCTCTACCATCCATTCTCGTTCGATTTCAAAGGATGGGGGAAAATCGATATATCGAAGTTCCGTTGTGATTACACCAAAGGCGAAGGGAAGTAAGTCCTCTGTTATCTGCGAATCCTTGATGCTTGACAATCACTCCAGAGCGGATACGATACCCGTTATGGATATCCAAAATGATGAGGTGGATATCGGACATGAAGCAAAAATTGGACGAATCAGCGACGAAGCGATTTTTTATTTGATGACCAGAGGAATTTCGGAGGAAGAAGCGAAGGCAATGATTGTAAGAGGCTTTGTAGAGCCAATCGCAAAGGAACTGCCACTTGAGTATGCCGTGGAAATGAATCGGCTGATTACCTTAGAATTAGAAGGAACGATAGGATAGGAGGTGAGGCTATGAATAAAGAAAAAAAACAGGTAGCACGGATGGCTGTTCGTACCTGGTCTTGGCTTAAGGTTAACGAGAGTGAAATTCCATTGGTATTTCCAGAGGAGAAGAAAAAGTCACAGATTTCGATTTCTGGCTCAGATGCTATTTTAATCGATGAGACAATAAAGGAAGGCATCGAGGATAGCACAAAAGAATTTGAGAGTCAAGCGATAACGGAGTATTTTGGGCAGCAGGCAACGGTTTGCCATCATATTATTATTCCAGAAAATCACAACGAGGAGGAACCAATACGAATTGTATTTTCTTTGGAGGAAAGTAGTCCGTTGCTTGTAGAAGACATCGTAATTGAGGCAAAGAAAAACAGCAGTGCTTCCATTATTATTGAGTATAGAGCGGATGAAATGAAAGGCTGGGAGTTTGGAAGCCACATTGGCAGAACCCGTGCCATCGTGGGAGAGAAAGCTACATTAAACCTTATCAGGACACAGCAGCTGCCAGATTTTATCGAACACAGCGACTGGTTTGGTGCAACGGTTGATACAGAAGGGAAGCTTTCCTTGTTGCAGGCGGAGATGGGCTCGTATGGCGCAAAGGCTAGCTGGAATGTGATCTTAAAGGGTAATAATAGTGATGTGAGATTGGATATCCTATATCTTGGTGAAAAATCGAAAAAATTGGATTTTTCAAGCCGTGTGGAATTTCTGGGGAAAGAGAGTACAAGTCTGGTGCGCGCAAGAGGTATTTTACTGGGAGAAAGCAAGAAAATCTTTCGGGATAGTCTGGACTTTATCAGTGGAGCACGAGGTGCTAAGGGAAGAGAAGAAGAAGATGTCCTCATGCTTAGCAGCAAAGCAAGAAATATTTCGGTGCCGCTTCTGTTTTGCGGTGAAGATGACGTACAGGGTGAACATGCAGCATCGTCTGGTCGACCAAATGAAGGATTATTGTTTTACTTGATGAGTCGAGGGATGTCAGAACCGGATGCGAAAAAGCTGTTGGCAGAATCAAGATTTGGAGCACTACTTGAGCAGTTATCAGATGAAACCCTAAAAGAGGAAATCTTAGCCTATCTTCGACAGGCAATTGAAGGAGAGGAAGCCTATGGGAAATAAATGGAAAGACGATTTTCCACTGTTGTCCCAATATAAGGAGGGAACGGTTCCTCTCATCTATTTGGACAATGCAGCAACGACCCAAAAGCCACGGGCAGTATTAGAGGCGGAGCGCGATTACTATAAAAGACAAAATGCGAATCCGCATCGTGGCTCTTATGATTTAAGTGTAGAAGCAACGCTTCTATTGGAGCGGGTGAGAGAGCAGACAAAATCATTTTTTCACGTTTCAAAAAAGGGCGAAGTCATTTTTACCAAGAATGCCACAGAGAGTCTTAACCTCATTGCTTACAGCTATGGTTTAGAGCACCTAAAGGAGGGAGATGAGATTGTAATTGCAATCTCCGAGCATCATAGCAATCTGGTTCCCTGGCAAATGGTTGCAAGAAAAACAGGTGCCGTACTTCACTATCTTTATCTAAATGCAGAGGGAAGACTGACAAAAGAAGAAGCAAAGGAAACGATTACAAGAAAGACAAAGCTAGTTGCCATAGCTCATGTTTCTAATGTGCTGGGAACCATACATCCAATTGAGGATATTATTGAACTGGCACATGAGGTAGGCGCAGTCGTCGTGATAGATGGAACACAGGCAGCACCTCATATACCGGTTAACCTAGAAAAGATGGATGCAGATTTTTATGTTTGCTCGGGTCATAAGATGCTAGGACCGATGGGGCTTGGCATTTTATATGGAAAGCGAGAACTCCTGGAATCAATGCCTCCGTTTTTATATGGTGGAGATATGATTGAATATGTAGAAGAGCAGACTACAACCTTTGCACCAATACCGCAAAAATTTGAAGCAGGAACGCAAAATATGGGAAGCGTTGCAGGCTTTGGAGCAGCACTTACTTATCTTGATACGATATCGATGGAAACCCTTCAAAGTATGGAAGCCTCTCTATTAGCCTATCTTTTGGAACGGCTTTTGTCTGTTCCAAAGCTTCATCTAATTGGCTCGGCTACCTATGAAAATCGAATTGGCGTGGTTCCCTTTGTGATAGAGGGCGTACATCCACATGATGTATCCACTATTTTAAACAAGGATGGAGTGGCAATTCGGGCTGGAAATCACTGTGCACAACCGCTTCATCAGTTTTTAGGGGTGCCAGCGACCTGTCGGGCGAGCGTGTACTTTTACAATACCAAAGAGGAAATTGATCAATTAGTGGATAGCCTGCAAAAGGTAAGGAGGTGGTTCCCTTATGGAACTTGATGAACTATATACGGATATCATACTAGAGTATAGTCAATCCAAAAAACATCGGCACCCACTCATGAAGCCGAGTATCCAAAAGCGGGGGGTTAATCCAAGCTGCGGAGACCAAATCGAGCTTGCACTTACAATCGAAGATAACAAGATCAAGGAAGTTGGATTACTAGGCAGCGGGTGCGCTATTTCGGAAGCCTCCGCCGCGATTATGGCAGAGCTTGTAGAAGGCAAGACCGTGGAGGAGGCAAAGGAACTTGCTTCGATTTTCATTGGTATGATACAAAAGACGATTACCGAGGAAGAGGCTTTAAAAAGGCTAGAAGAAGCTCAGGTTTTCCAAAATATATCAAATATGCCAGCAAGAGTGAAATGTGCCGTATTATCTTGGCATACCTTACAAGAGGCATTGAATTTGTAAGTTTTGCTTGTAATTTCCGCCCTCGATTCCTTCTTGCGATTCTTGCTTGTTCGTATTATGATGAAAGAAAAACGAGGAGTGGGATTATGACAAAAACCAACGTATCCATTCATTCCGTAACACTTGCCTATTTTTCCGGGACAGGTGGCACCAAGAAAATCGTGGATTGCTTCCAAAGGGAGTGGATAAATCAAGGATGTAAGGTAAATCTTGTGAATATTGGAAAGCAAGAGGGAATCCCTCCAAAAGCGACCGATTTATTAATGGTATTTTCCCCAGTCTACGCGTTTCGTATGGCTAAGATTGTGGAAACTTGGGTCAAACAGCTTCCGAGGGTGAAAAGACAATATGCAGCTATTATATCTGTTTCTGGAGGTGGCGCGGTAAGTCCAAACACAGCCTGTCGTGTAGCCTCAAAGAAAGCGTTGATTCAAAAGGGCTATACCTTTCTTTATGAGGATATGATGGTCATGCCGACGAACTTCTTTATTCAGGCAAGTCCAGGGATTAACTATCAATTACTTCGCATTATCCCGGTAAAAGTGAATCATATCATGACTGACATACTTAGTGGGAAAACAAAAAGAATCAGACCCAAACGAGTCGATCGGCTATTTTCGTTGCTCGGAAAGTTGGAGCATTTGGGGGCAGCCTTTTTTGGTGCGTCGATAAAAGCTACCAATGCATGCAATCAGTGTGGGAAGTGTGTGAAAAATTGTCCGAAGCACAATATTAAGATGAAAAATGGAATTCCAGTATTTGGATGGCACTGCTTATGGTGTATGAAGTGTATTTATAGCTGCGAGGCCAAGGCGCTTAGTCCGAAGTATCTAAAGTGTGTGGTACTAAAGGATGGGTTTGATTTAAAGCGGATGGAACAAAAGCCGAAAAAGTTATCGGTCAGAAAAAAAAGCGCTATACAACGTATCCTTTGGGGAGGAGTTATGCGTTATATAAAGGATTAAAATAATAATTAAAGGTGGAAAAAAGATTGCAATACCAAAGAACCTGTAGTACAATGAGTTATAACTCAATGAGTATGGAGTCAATGAAATGAAAAATTCCCGTCAGCTTCAAAAAGAGAATACAAGGAATGTAATAATGAATACCGCGATGCAGCAATTTGCAAGAAACGGTTTACTTGCTACAAAAACCTCGGATATAGCCCAGGCAGCTAAGGTATCGCATGGGACGATTTTTTCGCATTTTCCAACAAGGGAAGCGCTATTGGAGGAAGTAATCGAATCGTTTGGTATACAGCTTTCGGCGCGACTGCATGAGCTGGCAGATCAGAGTGGTAGCCTGGAGGATGTGTTGAAGGCTCACATGATTGGAATCAGCGAGCAGGAGGATTTTTATCGGTGCCTGATCGTAGAGAGCAGCCAATTGAGTGAGACAAGTCGAAATTGCATTATTATGATTCAATCCGCAATATCCTTTCATATGATACAGATTGTAGAAATTGAGAAAAGGGAAGGTAAAATAAGAGATATAGAAGGCTCTTTTTTATTCAATACCTGGATCGGTTTGATACATCATTATTTGATTAACCGCGATTTATTTGGGCGAGAGGGTTCATTTTATGAGAGAAACGGGAAGGATTTGGTTCAAAAATTCCTAGCATTGATAAAAAGCTAAAAATCAGGAGGAAGTAGAAATATGAAGACATGTATTGCGTGCGGCATGCCAATGAAGACACAGGAAGATTATGCAATGGGAGATGAAAGCAAGGAGTATTGTAAATTTTGTGCCAGGCCAGACGGTTCTATGCAGTCTTATGATGAAAAGCTAGCGGGTATGACGGCCTTCATTCAAAAAACACAAGGGTTTGAAGAAACGGCAGCAAAAAATGCAGCCATTGGAATGATGAAAAAGCTGCCAGCTTGGGCAAATCATTAGGAAAAGGCAATTGATACTTGACAACTCATGCAAGGTCAAGTAGGATAGAAGAAAAAAGAAAACGAGGTAAGTGTATGTTACGTGTGCTTGTTTTGGAGATTGCAGCAAACTAAATAGCCAAAAGGGAACGACAAATTCAGAGGATAAGTCTACCCTTTTACCGACAATTTCGTCGGTGCATCTGCCTTTCAGCATGTGTTGTACACATGATTAATATGACTCGTTTTCCATTTGCGTGGTATGAGAAGCGCTTTTCTTTTCGTACGATTTCTTTGGAGACCGCAGCGTATTTGCTTTAGGCAGATAAGCTGCGGTCTTCTTTGTTTGGCAATGGAAATCGTGGAGAATATAGAAAGGATGACAATCATGTCAGCAGAAACTATAATTGAATTTAATCAAATCAAGCAGCAACTAATCGAATATGCCTATACAAAAGAGGCGAAAGAGGAATTTATGAATTTAGCCCCCATTTTATCAGAGCGAGAGCTGCTTGCAAGGCTTCGAGAGACCGATGAAGCCAAAATACTGTTAGAGAAGATGGGGAACCCTCCCTTTAGCCGGATGGAGGGAATACGAGAACTGTTGCAGGTTGCCCAAACTGGAGGATGCCTTACCGAAGAAGAACTTGAGAGGATTGCGATGGTCTTATCTGCCATTCGAAGATTAAAGGATTATCTGGTACACTGTAAAAGCTATGATGTAAGCATTGCGTACTTTGAAGAAAATCTGGAGCCCTTGGATGCGGTCAAAGAGGCAATCCATAGTACCATTCGGGAAGGAAGAGTGGATGATTATGCATCGAAAGAGCTTAGGTCAATCCGACAAGAAATGCAGCGAATCGAAAGCCGCATGCGTGAAAAAGCAGAGGATGTGATGAGAACACAAAAAGCTTATTTAGCAGATTCGTATCATACAATACGAAATGGCCGTATTTGTGTTCCAGTAAGAAAGGAATATAAAACGAAGGTGAAAGGAAGTATTCTGGATAAATCTGCCACAGGGAATACGTATTTTATTGAACCAGAAGCAGTCGGGCGATATTATGAGGAACTTGTGCTCTTAGCGCTGGAAGAGGATAACGAGGTGAGACGTATCTTATATTCGCTTACGGCGATGCTTCATGATGTTTTATCGCGGATGGAGCAAAACAGTGATACCATCGAACGTCTGGATGTCATATTTGCCCGAGCAAGACTTAGCCTATCCTATGACGGTGTTCGTCCTGATATTCAAAGAGAGAGAAGAATTGTATTAAAAAAGGCCAGACATCCGCTGATGGATCGCGCGGTGAATGTTCCACTGGATTTTCAAATTGGAAACGGCGTGAATGGTGTTGTGATTACAGGACCCAATACAGGAGGAAAGACCGTGGCAATCAAGACGGTTGCACTCATTTGTATGATGGCACAATGTGGATTGCATGTGCCTTGTGAGAGCGCGGAGCTTTGTTTGCATAATCGATATTTATGTGACATCGGAGATGGTCAGAATCTTTCGGAAAATCTTTCTACGTTCTCTGCTCATATTACCAATGTACTGGAGATACTAAAGCGAGTGGATAAAGAAAGTCTGGTCATTATGGATGAGTTGGGTTCTGGTACTGATCCTGCGGAAGGAATGGGGATTGCCATCGCGATTTTGGAGGAGCTAAGAAAGAGCGGAGCTTTCTTTTTAGTCACAACCCATTATCCTGAAGTCAAGCAGTATGCACAGATAACAGAAGGCATTCAAAATGCGAGAATGACCTTTGACCGTGAAACCCTGCGTCCACTCTATCAGTTGATTATAGGAGAGGCGGGAGAAAGCTGCGCCTTTTATATCGCAAGCCGTTTAGGGATGCCAGCTTATATGTTAAAACGAGCGGCAGAAGAAGCCTATGGAACCACCGCGGCACTCGAGGAATTCGTAAGTAATGATGCGCTTGAGAAAATACGAGCACCTCATATTAGGCGAATGGATGCCGATAAAAAGAAACAGACCCAAGCTATGTTATTTCAGTTAGGAGATAGCGTGATGGTGTATCCTGAAAAACGGATTGGAATTGTCTGTCAAACGGCAGATGATAAGGGGAGACTCCGTGTCCAATTAAAGGGAAAGAAAATCGAAGTCAATCACAAGCGAATCAAACTACTTGTAAAGGCAACCGAGCTTTATCCTCCCGATTATGACTTCTCAATCGTCTTTGATAGCGTCGAAACGAGAAAGCTGCGGCACCAGATGGAGCGAAAGCATACAAAGGAGATATTAACGATTGAGGAATGAAAGAATCCATTGAATCTTACGCTTCAAAATGATATTATTTTACTATCAAGATAGGAAAAAGGAGGAATTGATTTGCAGATCACCTACATCGGACATAGTGGATTTTTGGTGGAAGGGGATTCATTCGATCTGATTTTTGATTATTACAGGGGAACCCTTCCCCCGCTTCGCATGGATGTGCCCAAATGGGTCTTTGTGAGTCATCATCATGAAGACCACTTTAATCCTGCTATTTTTGACTGGAAGGCTACCTATCCGTTGCTAGAATATGTGATATCCTCGGATGTAGCGCTTCGCTCAAAGGAAAACCTCGCGGAGGATATCCATATGGTAAAGGGCAGGGAATCGTATTTGTTTCATCAGTCAGGAAGCGAAATTGAAGTCAAGACCTTAAAATCGACGGATTGTGGAGTTGCGTTTCTCATAGCCTGCAATGGAAGGACTATCTATCACGCAGGTGATCTTAATTTGTGGATCTGGGAGGGGGAAACCAAGCAATATAACAATGATATGAAGGCTCGGTTTGATCGGGAAATGGAAATCCTCAAAGGACAAAAAATTGACGTTGCTTTTGTACCACTTGACCCCCGACAGGGAAAGGATTACGATAAAGGAATCGAGGCACTGATTAACACTGCTAAATTAGAGAATGTCTTTCCAATGCACTTTTGGAATAAAAAAGGTACAGTTGCTCGTTTTATAAAAGAGCAGGGAAGTGAGTTTCAAAAGCAAGGAATCTTTGTGGCAGAGGTAAGCCAAGAAGGGCAGCATTGGGAAGTATAGGAGACGAAAGGAGATTAAACATGAAATTTACAATGGTTCATGAAAATTATAACGTGAAAGATTTGGAACGCTCACTTGTCTTTTATGAAAAGGCACTTGGATTAACAGAAAAAAGAAGACATGTGGCGGAGGATGGTTCGTTTATTATTGTCTTTGTTGGAAACGAGGAGAGCAGTTTTGAGCTTGAGCTAACCTGGCTCCGGGATTGGGACAGAGCCTATAATCTGGGGGATAACGAGTTTCATCTGGCATTCCACACAAAGGATTTTGAGGGCGCACATGCGCTTCATGAAGAAATGGGTTGTATTTGCTTTGAAAATAAGGCAATGGGCATTTATTTTATCACGGATCCAGATGGATATTGGCTAGAAATCATACCACAGTAAGGTGGGTTCATTGGTGAAGTACTCTTTTTCGGTAACCAAGTGGAGAGCAGCCTTTCTGGCGATGAAAGACTTTGGAAAAATAATTTGAATCTGAAAATCCACTTAAAATAGCGGCATCTGTAATGGAAAATGCTGGATTCATCACATAAGTGAGACTCTTTTCAATGCGAAACTCTAACAAATAGTCAAACAAGGAACGATGCATAATACGTTTAAATAGGCGACAGCATTCGCTTTTACAAAGGTGAACATGTTGCGCAATATCAATCAGCTCTATTTTGGAAGCATAGTTTTCTTCAATAAAGGAAAGGATTTCTTTGATACGTAATAAATCCTTTCCTTTTTCATTTGTGCTGGAATTGGATAGGTCTATGTGACAAACGAGAAGTCTCCAAATTTCGAGGAGATGGAGTAAACTATCGAATTCATATCCATACATTTGTTTTTTTGTAATTCCATGAATGGATTCTAGATGGGAAAGAAGCTCTTTTTGCCAGTCTATTGTGGAACTCATGCGAAGTGAAGAAAAGGAAGGAGAGAGAAGAAGAGGATTTACATATTTCTCATGGATTTGGCTTTTGTCAAATCCGTAGATTAGTTTTGGGTCAAAGGTAATGGAAAGATAGCTGCAGTCTTGCATTCCGTTGCTTTTTCCAGAGTGTAAGACGTTGGTATTACAATAAAGAGCATCTCCTTTGGATAAAAGATAAGTATCATCATTAATCTGATAGAGCATCTGTCCTTCTTTAATTAATGTGAATTCAACTTCTTTATGCCAGTGACACAAAAAAGCTCCAGCGGTGTATGCTGATAATATTTCTTCACTTACAAGAAGCGGAAAGCCAAAGGAGCCATGTTCTTTCATTTCCTGTTTGTTCTCATTTGTATGCAGTTGTATTTTGCTTGGTTTTATTTCTTTTTTTTCGTACATAATGGTACCCCCTGATTAACCTTACCTTACTATAGCGCAAGGTATAAAAAAGCGCAAGATATTCCAGGTTTTCAGCACGATAATTCTAGAGAAAAAAGGAAACATAGCGTACGATGATATCAGGATTGTTAACACATAAAAACAAGGAGGATAAAAAAACGATGAGTATGTTAATGATTGTTGCGATTATTTGTGCATATGTGGTTAAAGGACTGGTTGGATTTGCGAATACGCTGGTGTTCAGTAGTATCGTTAGCTTTCAAACAAGTAATCTCAATATATCACCCGTTGAGCTTTTGGTCGGATATCCAGCAAATGCATGGATTGCCTGGAGGGAACGCCATTCGCTTCAAAAGAAAATTTGGCTGCCTCTCTCGATTACGGTAATCTTAGGAAGCATACCAGGTGCGTTTCTGTTAAAACATGTGGATGCAAGCATATTAAAGGTGATATTTGGTGTCGTAATTATATTGGTAGGGGTAGAGATGCTTCTTCGCCCGTACACTTCATCAAAAAAAGGGGATTCCTCTCTGCTTTTGGGGATAATTGGTCTGTTTTCTGGTATCCTTTGTGGATTATTTGGTATCGGTGCGCTTCTTTCAGCCTATGTTAGCCGTACCACAACGGACAGTCAATCCTTTCGCGGGAATATGTGTCTCGTTTTCGTTATTGAAAATACGTTTCGAATTTTTCTATATGGAGCAACCGGGATTTTATCCCTGCCAATTTTGTATACTGCATGTAAGCTTCTTCCCTTTATGGGAATCGGGCTTCTTGCGGGCTCTTTGCTCGCAAGGCGTTTGCATGAGACATACGTCAAAAGGCTAGTGATTCTTATGCTGATCCTATCCGGGATATCCTTAATCGTGAAAACACTCTAACGGTTTTGTTCGCGTCGATTGAAGTAAAGGTAGAATGCAACACAGATGATGGCAGATAGCAAAGAGCCTAGGGGTGCCGCAAGACCCATCGGATATAGGGTGTCTGGGAATAGCACGGAGGCAAAATAGGCACCGGGAACTCGAATTAAAAGAATCGAGATCAAGT
>JASKJZ010000010.1 GCA_030154385.1 Clostridiales bacterium | reverse complement strand
AAAGGTATATTTTTTCCCGGTAATGCTCCTTGATATAAAGAAGAGCCGCTTTGATAAAGTCGATTCGCTTATCACTTGTAATGTCCGCCTTTTGAAACAGAGTAAATTTAGAGAGTATAGAGAGCATGGTCAACAAGGAAGCTTTGATGGTAAGCTGTGCACTCACATCCTCGGTTTGAACAGATTGTGGCTCTAAGTGATCGTAGCTTTCGAATGAGGATACGATTGTAGAAAAGGTTTTTAATATATCAGAATAAGCGAGGTGATCTGGTGTAAGCTTTCTTGGAAACGAGAGCTCATGGTTTATCAAGGGCTGGATTAGATGAAGCTGTGCATGATCATAGCTGTCAAAGCTTAACATGCTTGGGAGAAAGACTATCGCATCTTCGGTTGCTTCGTTGCCAGATACAATGGTGATGGCATGAAGCTCGAGAGGCTGGATAAAAAAGATACATTCTTCTTTGATTTCATACACTTCCATATTGATAATCAGACGAAAGTGCCCGTTAATAAAATGAATGATTTCAATTTCTTCGTGCCAATGATGCTTTACAAGCATCCCCCTTTTCTGGCAGACGGTATGGTATGTGCCGCAGGGAAAGGCATTGGTGCCGTGGTGCCGCGCTTCTTTTAGATTTGGATTGGTATCGGTTGTCATGGAATTTTCCATCCTTTATAAAGATTGCTTTGATTGTATCATAGCAAAATATACTGTTCAAGGGGATTTATTTGTAGTAGACTGGGTAGCATAATAATGGAATAAGGAGAACGGTTCATGAAACTTCGCATTCGTGATATGTCGTTTCGGACAAAGATTATGTTTACTTATCTGCTCCTTTTGTTCGTGACAATCGTAATTTTTGGAATATGTTATATTCAGGGCGTTTCCTCTGCGCTCACAAATAACATCCTATATATGGAGCAGGCCAATTATCAAAAAAATAAAACACTTGATCTGGCGATGGGAAACAATAGTTCATTGAATCTATTGCATCTCATTGATCCAAAGGTCAATATCATTTTGCATGAACGAAAAAGTAAAATGACACAGGCACAGCGATATGAGCGTAATTCGTATATGCAGACATCCCTTAAAATGCTTACCGTCATAAACCCGCATGTACAAAGGACCTCTATCGTTACGACGACAGGAGATACCTATTGCAGTGTGAATAAAATATCGGATGACTATATCGCACATGCATGGGAGTTGATTGAGCAGATCGATTGGAAGACAAGAAGTCAAAAATATTATACCGTGCCTTATCCGCAAAGCATCGGAAGCTCGGGATATTCTATGGTAACCATCATACATCAGCTCTCCGATATTGGTGCCCATAAGAATTTTGCTTATCTTTTGGTGGATTTGGATTTTGGAGCAGTTGCCGAAGCCTTGCAGTCGATGGAAGGGGAGGAAGGCGTTTCTGCTTCATTCGCGATTATCAAAGAGGACCAGGTGATTTACAATTCCAGAAATGCCTTTTTGAATCTGGAGACGGATTTGACGGCAGGTGAAAAGAGAGAAGTCTTTCAGAAGCTAGAGAAAATGGAGGCATCCAAGACGAAAGAAGGAGAAATCCGTATCCATGGCAAGCGCTGCGTGGCAACGGTGATGAAAAACGAAGCCACGGGTTGGTACTTGATTCAATATATCGAGAAGCAGCACTTGATTCGCACCAGTATGCAAAGTATGTTGAGCGTGATGCAGTGGGTCTTGCTCCTTTTACTGATTGCTGCCATCTTAAGTCTTGTGTTATCGCAAAAGGTCAGCCGTCCCATCAAGGCGCTGGCGGACACGATGCGGCAGGCAAGACAAGGTGAGGTGACGTTATATGAGACCGAAGCTGGGGTTCGAAACGATGAAATAGGTAATCTGATTGAAAGCTATAATGCAATGGGAAAGCGAATTAATGATAGTATCACAAAGCTCTATATTATGCAGCTCAACCAAAAGCAGGCAGAGCTTAAGATGCTGCAAGCGCAGATTAATCCCCATTTTTTATATAACGCGCTAAATACAATCACAGCGATTGCAAGACTGTCGGATATTGAAGAAATTCCAGAAATTACCGAAAGTCTGTCAGACATGTTCCGCTATAGCATCAAAGGAGCGGATTTTGTGACACTGCAGGATGAACTGCTGCAGCTAAAGAATTATCTTCGCATTCAGTCCATTCGGTTTCCGGGACGCTTTTTGGTTGAATATGAGATACCAGAAGAGCTTCTGTTGGTTGGAGTTATAAAATTTATCTTACAGCCAATTGTAGAGAACTCCATTCATCATGCCTTTACGGTGAAAAGAGAGCGGGATTACATGAAGATATCGGCCTTCAAAGAAGGAGAGAATCTTGTGATATCCATATACGATGACGGAAGCGGCATAGCAATGGAAATGCTAGGCGAAATAAATCAAAGGCTTCAAACAACGAAGGCGAATGAATTGGTAGGCGAGGATAGCTTGTCTGAAGAAGGCATGGGGATTGGACTTTCGAATGTCAATGCCAGGTTAAAAAACTATTATGGAGAGGACTGTGGAATCCATGTAGAAAGTGTGGAGGGTAGTTATACCTGTATTTATCTTAGGATGAAGCAAAAGGAGGTGGGATAGGATGAAGATTATTGTAGCAGAGGACGAGTTTTACGCAAAAAAAATGCTGTTAAAGCTCTTACAGGAGATGCCAATGCCGATGGAAGTCTGCCTGGAGGCAGAGACAGGAAAGCAGGCAGCGGCATATTTATCGGGGCAAGCAGTAGATCTTGTAATTACGGACATCCGCATGCCAGAAATGGATGGACTTTTATTAGCAAAGTATGTCAAGGAGCATTGCCCAAAGACGGATGTTGTGATCGTGAGCGGATATTCGGATTTTCAATATGCGAGAGAAGCAATGCTTTATGGCGTGCGCAACTATCTGACGAAGCCAGTGAAAAAAGAAGAGCTGGAGAAGACCCTCCTTACGATTGTAAGGGAGCGAGAGGCCGAGGAACAAAGGCGTTTGAAAGACTCCTTACAATACCTAAGCTTGGCATCCATACTTACCGTGCCCGTACTTGTGGATCAGCTGTTTACATTATGCGGGCTTACGTCTGGAAGGGAATCCTATCGTCTCTATTTGTTTCAGGGAAACGGGCACGTGAGTACGGAGGAGGCAGAAAAGTTTCGCTTGTTTTTATCCGGGGAGGGAAAGGAGATTGACGTGCCGGTTTTCTATTTTTTACAAACGGAGGAGCTGGCTGCTATTGTTCCTTCTAAAGGAGAGGAATGGGAGAAACGAAATATCGACCATTTGCATCGTCGTCTGCATCAATACGAGCATTCCATTACCTGTGGAGTGAGTCGGGTTTTTCATGGGAGAGAATTTTTAAAGGATGCGTATCGTGACTGTGTATACGCGATGAATGGCAGACTGCTTGAGGATAAGACGCGCCTGTTTCTATATGAGCCGGAGCCTGTGATTGAGCAGCTATTTACAAAGCAGGAGGAGCTGACCCTCTATGAAAGTGTTTGGAAGGGGAATTTTGAGCAAGCAAAGGAGATTCTACATCTTTTTTTACAAAAATGCAAAGGCAACAAGAAAAACGTCTATTCCTTGTATAGCAGTATCATGCAGATTTATTCGGTAATCAACCGCGCCTACTGTAACAAGGAGGCGCTGCAAGAAACGGAGGAGGTAAACCGTTATCTTTTATTTTCCTATCAATCGGATTTGTATCAATACCGCTCCTTGCAAGAGTTAGAGGGATATTTGATTAAAATACTGGAGAACACCTGTTGGGGGGAGGAGAAGAAAGACAGTATCATTGAAGAAGTAAAGCAGTACGTAGCCCAGAATTTTCGCTACGACATCTCCTTGCAGGAATTAGCAGAGCACAAGTTTTTTCTTAACGCCAGCTACCTAAGCCGATTATTCAAGGCAGAGACAGGCATGAATTTTTCAAAGTATTTGATTCATTATCGGATGGAGCAGGCGAAAGAGCTGTTAACGAATACGGTGTTTAAGGTGAATGAGATTGCGGACTATGTCGGGTATAACGACACGTCCTATTTTATCCAGACCTATAAGCGCTTTTTTGGTATGACCCCAGAGCAATATCGACTGCTACAGGAAAAAAAGTAAAGGCACATGAAAAAGGTAAGAAAAGTTACATGTAACATCACAAATACCTTATATCGAATCGATGCATTTGCCGATAAACTGGAGATATCAATTGAAAGCGAAAAGGAGAGCGTTTATGAAAGCAAAAAAAATGATAGCAACAACCTTGGTGCTTGCCTTGACATCCATGATATTTACCGGGTGCGGCAGCAGTACGGACTCGTCTAGTAAGGTCGAGAATGGCGTAACGAAGCTTGAGTTCTTTTCCTCTAAAATGGAGAATGTATCTACCATGCAAAAGCTGGTGGATCAATTTAATGAGGAAAATAAGGATATTCAGGTTACATTAAATGCACCTGCAGATGCAGGAACGGTATTGAAGACAAGAATGACCAAGGATGATTTGCCAGATATCATTGCCTACGGCGGCGATAATACGTATACGGAGCTTACCGATGCCGGCATCTTGGTGGATTTGAAAGATCAGGATTTTATGAAGTCAATCAACGAATCCTATATGCAGACGGTATATGATATCAATGCAGGGCAGGAAAAAAAGGCATATGGTATTCCATTTGCTACCAATGCATCGGGTATTATCTATAATGTAGATTTATTTAAAAAAGCAAATGTTGCGGTACCAAAGACCTGGGATGAGCTGATCCAGGTTTGCGACGCGCTGACAGCAGCGGGAATAACGCCCTTTGAGTTAAGCTTTAAGGATAGCTGGACAATCCTTCCCTCCTGGAATTCATTAGCCCCTGCGATACAGCCCGATGGGTTTTTAGCAGCGAAAAAGGAAGGAAAGGCAACCTTTTTGGGCACCCATGAAGAGGTCTTACAAAAATATAGTAAGATTGTAAGCTATGCACAAAATGATTTTATGGGTACTTCCTATGATGATGGAAATCGTAATTTTGCAAATGGTGAAGCTGCGATGTTAATTAACGGAGTTTGGGCAGTTTCAGAAATCAAGAAGACAAATCCGGACATTCATATGGATATGTTTGCTTATCCGGCAACCAATGACCCTGCAAAAAACAAGGTCGTATCGGGTATTGATGTGATGCTGATGGTAACCAAACAATGTAAAAATCCAGATGCGGCAAAGCGTTTCCTAGCCTTTTTACTTAAGCCGGAGAACAGCCAGACCTATATAGACGAACAGTTTGCATTTTCACCCGTTTCGGGAGTTGTACAAAAGGATGCTTCCGTTGCTGGACTTGCAAATGATATTGCCGAGGGAAAGGTGACAGATTTTGTGGACCACTATTATCCAAGTGGTTATGATTTATCGGCCATTTTATCCGAGTTCTTTTTGAATCAGGCAAACAAAATGGACGAAAATCAGAATATTGAAGCTACACTAAAAAGCTGTGATGAACAGTATGACATCCTTAACGTGCAATAGCGAAAAGAGGAGGATGTGATCTTGAAAACAAATAATCACAATCGTATCAGCCCGGCGTTCTACCTTATGGTAGCGCCGATGGCGGTACTTTTTTTCCTGTTTCATACCCTGCCCTTTTTAAAGGGCATCTTTTATAGCTTTACCGACTGGAAGGGTTATGGAGCCTGGCAGTTTGTTGGACTTCGCAATTTTTTGCAGTTCTTTCGGGATCCAAGCATTGCAAAGACTTATTTATTTACCTTTCAGTTTGCCCTGTCGGCAACGATTTTGGTAAACGGAATTAGCCTTATGCTGGCTTGTGGGCTAAATGGGAAGATAAAGGGAAGAAATTTCCTAAAGGCACTTTATTTTCTTCCCTATATGCTAGGAACCTTAATCATTGGGTTTGTGTTTAACTTTATTTTTGGAAATGTGATTCCAGATTTCGGACGATTCTTTGGGATTTCTGGCCTTAGTGAAAACATTCTTGGAACCAGTAAGGCATGGCTTGGTGTTTTATTTGTAACGGTCTGGCAGTCTATGGCGTTTAATACCATGATTTATCTATCAGGACTTCAAACCGTCGATAAGGAAATCTATGAAGCAGCAGCGATGGACGGCGCAGTAGGAAGAACTCGCTTTTTTAAGATTACATTTCCCTTGATCGCTCCATTTTTTACGATTAATATGGTATTAAGTGTTAAGAATTTTCTTATGGCATTTGATCAAATTATGGCAATGACGGGCGGTGGACCGGGTACTTCTACCACTACTATTTCTCTTTTGATCTATAAAAGAGGCTTTGATGGCGGACAGTTTGCCTATCAGTCTGCAAATGCCGTTATATTATTCCTTGTGGTAGCAGTAATTTCCGTTCTCCAATTAAAGATACTGGAAAAAAGAGAGGAGAAGATGAATCAATGAGAAAAAAGAATGCAGTCAACTGGCCACTCACTATCCTTTTAGGTGCACTTGCTTTTTTGTTCATACTAGGACCTCTCTATATCACCATCGTGATAGCCTTGAAATCACCCCAAGAGATGGATCATATTTTATCGCTTCCAAAGACCCTGCATCTTGAAAATTTTATTGATGCGTGGAAGCTTACGGATTATCCGCAGAAATTTTTTAACACGTTCTTTATTACAAGCATTAACCTGGTGTTTACTATTTTAACGAATTCGATGGCAGCGTATGCCATTGTTCGAAACAAAGAAAAAAGCAGGTTTTTCCATATTATGTACTATTATTTTATCAGTGCAATGTTCATTCCCTTTAATGTCATAATGCTTCCGCTGGTTAAGCAGGCTTCGGCCTTTCATTTTGATAATATTTATGGAATTACCTTCTTATATATTATCTTTGGACTGCCGATGAACACCTTTTTATACAGTGGTTATATAAAAACACTTCCCCTTGCCTTAGAGGAGGCAGCAAGAATTGACGGGGCTGGTACCATGCAGACATTTGTACGCATCATATTTCCGCTGCTAAAGCCGATGAGCGCCACCGTAGCGATTTTATCCTTTATGTGGACCTGGAATGATTTTTTAATGCCGCTTGTGTTACTAAGCGATGCCAAGCAGCAAACCCTGCAGCTTGCGCAGTATGTATTTAAAAGTCAATTTTCAACACAATATAATCTTGCATTTGCCTCCTATTTAATGGTATTGTTACCTATATTGATTGTTTATATTTTTTGCCAGAAATGGATTATCGCGGGCGTCACGAGCGGCTCCGTGAAAGCATAAAAGGAAAGGTTGGAGAAGAAATGGAACAAAAATGGTGGAAACAGGCTGTCGTTTATCAGATTTATCCAAGAAGCTTTCAAGATACCAATGGGGATGGCATCGGAGATCTACAAGGTATCATAAAGCGGCTTGATTACTTACAGGAGCTTGGAGTGGATGCCCTGTGGCTCTCTCCGATTTATTCATCGCCCCAAGACGACAACGGATATGACATCTCAAATTATCAGGACATCGATCCGATGTTTGGGACCCTGGAGGATATGGATGCTCTTATTGCAGAAGCAAAAAAACGAGGTATTCGCATTATCATGGATTTGGTGCTCAATCACTCTTCCGATGAGCATCCCTGGTTTTTGGAAGCGAAGAAAAGCAAGGACAACCCCTATCATGATTACTATGTTTGGCGAGACGGCATCGAGGGAAATCCGCCCAATGAGCTAAGGGCTGCCTTTGGCGGCTCTGCCTGGGAATGGGTGCCTGAGCTTTCGCAGTATTATTTTCACCAGTTTTCGATAAAGCAGCCAGACCTTAACTGGGAAAATGAAGCCCTTCGAGGAGAAATTTATGATATGATTCTATGGTGGATGGACAAAGGGATCGGGGGCTTTCGTCTGGATGTGATCGATTGTGTGGCAAAGGAGCCCGACCAAAAAATCACTGCCGATGGGCCAAAGCTCCACACCTTTTTACAAGAGCTAAGTCGGGAAACCTTCCAAAGGGGGGACTTGATTACGGTTGGCGAGGCGTGGAGTGCCAATCCAGAAAATGCGCTCATCTATAGCAATCCAGATGGCAGTGAATTTTCGATGGTCTTTCAATTTGAGCATATCTGTCTTGACCAAAAGGAAGACGGGGAAAAATGGGATCTTATGCCCCTTCCTTTTTTAAAGCTAAAGCAGGTGTTATCCACATGGCAGGAGGCACTTTATAACAAGGGCTGGAACAGCTTATTTTGGAACAATCATGATTTGCCAAGAATCGTATCCCGCTGGGGAAATGATAGCAAATATCGTATAGAATCCGCAAAGATGCTGGCAATCCTTCTTCACGGAATGCAAGGGACTCCTTATATTTATCAAGGGGAAGAGCTTGGTATGACAAATGTAAGATATTCCATTGAAGAATATCAAGATATTGAGCTTTTGAATTTATATAAGGAAAGAATTGATGCGGGTTATGAGAAGGAAGCTGTCATGGAATCCATTTACGCTAAGGGCAGGGATAATGCAAGGACGCCGATGCAGTGGGATGATAGTGAGCAGGCAGGCTTTACTACGGGAACACCTTGGATAAAGGTCAATCCAAACTATAAACAAATCAATGCGAAAGCCGCTCGTATGGAGAAGAATTCTATTTTTTATCATTATCAAAAGCTGATTTGGTTAAGAAAGACAATTCCTGTATTTGTCGATGGACAATATAAGCTCTTATTTCCAGAAGATCCTGCCATTTTTGCCTACACCCGGACAAATGCCGACGCTACGCTCTTTGTTCTTTGCAATTTTTATGGCAGTACCGTTTCCTATTCCCTTCCAAAGGAGTTAGAAAAAGAGAAGGAACTGCTGATTTCCTCCTATGAGGATGCGGGTTTGGAAGGTATGCTTCGTCCTTATGAAGCGAGGATGTATCGGTTGTAGAAAACGTTATGATTATACATGGTATGATTGATGGACATTACTTGATATATGAAAAAAGATGTAAAAAAGAGAGGTAACAGAGTTTACGAAGTAGGATGACAGCCCAGGTAAAAAGGGAGTGTCATCCTTTTTTTGGCAAAAGCTTTATTTTGCTACTAAAATGCTATATTCCTGTAAAAAACTGCATAAAAATACATACTTTTTTGTTGACAATATGCAATCCGTATTTTAGACTTAAAACAATTGAAACGAGCAAAGGAGAAGATAAGTTGAAAACAAAAATGAGAATGCGTATTTTTACAGCACTCGCAGCGGTTTTGCTGCTTAGCGGACTTTTTACAGGCGCTGCAAGGGTGGTAAGCGCAGCCGAGGATAGCAGTGATGTTTTCCGCGTAGGGATGGAGGCTGGATATCCACCCTTTAACTGGACGCAGACAGGGGATGAAAATGGCGGAGTACCAATTGATGGCAACCAAGAATATGCGGGCGGCTATGATGTGGAGATCGCAAAGAAAATTGCAGAAGGTCTAGGGAAAAAATTAGTCGTTGTAAAAACAGAGTGGGATGGCTTGGTACCAGCCCTGCAGTCCGGTAAAATAGATGCCATCATTGCAGGTATGTCTCCAACGGAGGATCGTAAAAAAACAATTGATTTTACGGATGTATATTATAAATCCAATCTGGTCATGGTAGTATTAAAGGGTGGAAAATATGAAGATGCAGCCTCACTTGAGGATTTTGCAGGCGCTAAAATCACAGCACAGCTCAATACCTTTCACTACTCAGTAATCGATCAGATTGAGGGCGTGGAGAAGCAGACAGCAATGGACAACTTTCCAGCGATGCGCGTAGCCTTGCAGTCTGGCATCATCGATGGTTATGTGTCCGAGAGACCAGAGGGTGTGAGTGCCACCGCAAAAAATAAAAATTTTGTTATGGTTGAATTTGCAGAGGGACAAGGCTTTGTGACAAGTGAAGAGGATACTGCGGTGTCCGTTGGCGTCGCAAAGGGAAGCGAATTAACTGGAAAAATCAATGAAATTTTAGCGGGTATCTCGGAAGAGGAACGGGAAGATCTGATGGACTGGGCAATTAAGAATCAGCCAGGCGGAGAAGGTGAAAAGACAAGCTTTGACTGGGTGGTAAGTATCATCAAAGAAAACGGCGGTATGTTTGTAAGAGGTGCGCTTATGACACTTCTTATTTCGATGATTGGTACCGTTTTAGGCTTTATCTTAGGATTAATGGTTGGTGTGATCAAAACGATACCAGTGCCGGCTATGAAGGCAAAACGTGGCCTTCAAAAAATCGTGAATGCCCTGCTTTCTATTTATGTCGAGGTATTTCGTGGGACTCCTATGATCGTACAGTCGATGGTTATTTATTATGGTTCAGCGCTTGCCTTTGGGATTCATATGAACCCAATTGGAGCGGCAATCTTTATCGTATCCATTAATACAGGAGCTTATATGTCTGAGATTATCCGTGGTGGTATCGTATCCATAGACAAAGGACAGTACGAGGCGGCGCAGGCGATTGGTATGAATCATTTCCAGACGATGGTGAACGTCGTATTACCTCAGGTTATTCGAAATATTCTTCCAGCAACAGGAAATGAGTTTGTCATTAATATCAAGGATACCTCCGTACTTAACGTAATTGCCGTAACGGAGCTTTATTTCCAGACAAAGTCTGTGGCAGGAAATAACTTCCGTTATTTTGAATCCTTCTTTGTTGCCTGTGTCATTTACTTTATTATGACATTTACGGTTACCAGAATTCTTCGCTATATGGAGCGTCGTCTCGATGGTCCTGAAAATTATTCGATGAATGGTAATGCAGACAAAGCAGTATAAGGAGGGAGAGACCATGGAAAAAGTTATCGAGGTACAACACTTAAGTAAGGTCTTTGGATCACACGAGGTGCTTAAGGATATTGATTTTAGCGTAAATACGGGAGAGGTTGTGTGTATCATTGGATCTTCTGGTTCTGGGAAATCGACGCTTCTTCGTTGTATCAATCTGTTAGAGCGGCCAACGGGCGGACAGATTATCTATAAAGGGGAAAATATATTGGATGACAAGCATGATATTTTTAAATATCGTACCAAGCTTGGCATGGTGTTTCAGCAGTTCAATTTATTTAACAATCATAATGTCCTCAGTAATTGTCTGGTAGGACAGCTAAAGATATTAAAACGTTCACAGCAGGAAGCGGAAGAAGTGGCTATGAAATTTTTGAAAATTGTTGGAATGGATCAGTATTTAAAGGCAAAACCAAGACAGCTGTCAGGCGGGCAAAAGCAGCGGGTTGCGATTGCAAGAGCACTTTCGATGGAGCCAGATGTTCTGCTTTTTGACGAACCTACTTCTGCTCTTGACCCAGAGATGGTGGGAGAAGTATTAAAGGTCATGAAGGAGCTTGCGGATGCAGGACTTACCATGTTGGTCGTAACCCATGAGATGGGATTTGCAAAAGAGGTTGCCGACCGTGTGGTATTTATGGATCAAGGTGTCATTGTAGAAGAAGGTACACCTGAGCAGATTTTCAATAGTCCAACCCAAGACCGAACCCGTGAATTTTTAAAACGAACCTTATAGCAAGCATTACCAAGCTAGAATCTCCTTTTTTGCAAATACTAAAATAGCAACTATTGTTATGATTTGCAAGAAAGGAGATTTTTATGTCCGAACAAAATCTAGCCATAGTAACAGTCCCACAGCAAGAATGGAGCACATTATACAAGGAAGAGGATGCGCTTAATATTGGAACGATTTTCCCTGCTCTTAATAAACCATTTTTTGCCGGAGAGGCGGTTATGGATACAAAAAGTCCCGTTGCGAAGGAACAAAGCGGTCATGAAGATATTCTGCAAAAAATGCAGCAGCTTGGTTTTTTCTTAGTGGATTTAGGACTGTATTTGGCGACTCATGAGACCGAACAGCAAGCAATAGCGTTGTACCATGAAAAAGCTCAGGAATATGCGACCCTTCGAAGAACATTTGCGAAGGAGCAGTATCCGCTTACTTGTCTTTGTGTACCCTACTGTACAGAAAAAGCAGAGCTGGAGTTTTGCCTGATGGAAGGACCAATTCCATGGGAAGGAGCGTGGGTGTAAATGTGGGTTTATGAAAAACGGTTGGAATATCCGGTTAAAATTACGAAGACCTGTCCTAAGACAGCGCAGCTTATCATTACCCAATACGGAGGCCCTGATGGTGAACTTTCAGCTTCCCTTCGTTATCTTTCGCAGCGCTATACTATGCCAGTGAAAGCGGTAGGCGGTCTGCTTACAGACATTGGAACAGAAGAGCTTGCTCATATGGAAATTATTTGTGCAATGGTCTATCAGTTAACGAAAAATCTTTCGATTGAGCAGGCAAAGGAAGCAGGCTTTGATGCTTACTATGTGGATCATACCACGGCTCTTTGGCCGCAGGCCGCAGCCAATCTTCCCTTTACGGCGCTGGAGTTTCAATCCAAAGGGGATGCGATAACGGATCTGACCGAGGACTTAGCAGCGGAGCAGAAAGCAAGGACAGTATACGATAATTTACTTCGTATGATTGATGACCCAGAAATCAGAGAACCACTTAAGTTCCTGCGAAGTCGTGAAATTGTTCACTTTCAGCGCTTTGGTGAAGCACTTGAAAAAACGAAAAGTCAGCTAGACAGTAAAAATTTTTATTACTTCAACCCAGAATTTGATAAGGAAATGTATCAAAAACAGCCTTGAGGTAATACTAGAAATCCCTCATGAAAAGAAAGGTCATGAGGGATTCTTTTTTGGATTGTTGGATTGCTTCGTGTATGGTACAATGTTTAAATAAATTATGAAAATTAGGAGAAGACACGATGGAAGGAACAATTGGGAGGTTGATATGGTAAAAAAATTAATATTAGTAACTTCGCCGCCCGCTTGCGGAAAGACCTATATTTCAAAAGCATTAGCAAAACGACTTAAGCATGTGGTTTACTTAGATAAAGATACATTGATTCGGCTATCCAAGCAGATCTTTGTGGTAGCAGGTGAACCTTATAACAGAAGCAGTGATTTTTTTGAAGCAAATATACGCGATTTGGAGTATGAATGTGTGGTCGATCTTGCGATGGAAGCGCTGGAATACGATGATATTGTACTAATTAATGCCCCGTTCACCAGAGAAATACGTGATACGGAATATATGAATCAGTTAAAAGAGAAGCTAAAGCATAAGAATGCAACACTTGTCGTTGTATGGGTGGAGACTGCAAAAGAAATCGTCCATGAGCGTATGGTGAAACGAAATTCCGATCGGGATACGTGGAAGCTTGCAAATTGGGAAGAATACCTTGCAACGTGTAACTTTGAAATTCCACAAAACCTAGATGATCCCAAGATAAAGGATGATTTACTTGTATTTCATAACAATAATGAAGAGGAATTCGAAGCATCTATGAAAAATATTATATCCATACTAGAAGAGACAATGGAAGAATAATCGAATTTGACATGTTATTTATACAATTTATGTAAATTAGCATGCCTTTTGCTATTCCGCGTAAAATAAATCACGATTTGCAATTCGAAGTGGATAATATTGAAAAAAAGGATTGCTATGATATTATTAAGGAAATAAAACATAGGAGGTTGCTGCCAATGAGAAATTTAAAAGTAAGAACAAAAATGAATCTTATTATAATAATGGTAGCCATATTAGCGGTATCCTGTGCGGGCATTTCGACGTATAGTATACTAAGGATTAAAAAACAGGCACTGGATACGATGGAAGCTTCCATACGCTTTAGTTATGATGAAAACATTAAAAATCAGGTGCAAACAGCAATTTCTCTTTTACAACAACTTAATTCGGAGGTGGAGTCGGGCAGTTATACACAAGATGAGGCTAAAAAATTAGCAGCCGATGAGATACGAAAGCTATCCTATGGAGAAAGTGGTTATTTTTGGGTCGATCAATCGGATGGAACCAATGTTGTTTTACTAGGAAAAGATTCAGAGGGTACCAATCGTCTTGATATGCAGGATGCAAATGGGTTTAAAATGATACAGGAAATGATTCGTGTGGCAATGAAGGATGGCGGTGGCTACACCGACTACTATTTCCCAAAGCCAAACGAAACTACTCCACTTCCCAAGCGCTCCTATACTTTTTATTTTGAACCATTTGACTGGATTGTTGGAACCGGTAATTATATCGATTACATTGATAATGAAATTGCTATAAGAAATCAAGAATTTATGAAAGAGGTAATGGCTAGTATTATAATATTCGCTGTCGTTACTGGTATCATCTTTTTGTTGACCGTCGTGATTATCCTTTTAATCTCGAGTGATATTAAGAATACCTTAAAAAAAATTTCTGCCTATATTAAAAACATAGCGGGAGGTGATTTTTCCATTGTTGCCTCGGAGCGAGACTTTAAAAGAAAAGATGATTTTGGAGATTTAACAAGAACAATGGAGACGATGCGGCTTACACTAAATAATCTGATTTCTGATATTCAATCAGAGGCCTCCGGAATCAATGATGTAGTCAATCAAATCAACCAAAATGTAAAAGAATTAAATGGAGAAATTGAAGAGGTATCAGCAACAACGGAAGAACTAGCAGCCAGCATGGAGGAGACGGCCGCTTCCTCTGAGCAAATCAGTTCAATGTCACAAGAAATCGATCATGCAGCTAAGGATATTTCAAGTCGAGCACAAGATGGATTATTGAAAACCAGGGAAATTGATACAAGAGCAGGTGAATCGAAGAAGCGAACCATAGACAATCGGGAACATACTGCTGCGATTCGAGTAGAAATTAAGCAAAGCTTGGAACATGCGCTAGAAGATGCAAAGGTAGTGAAGCAAATCAGCGTGCTTGCAGACTCAATTATGGCCATTACCGCGCAAACCAATCTTTTAGCCTTGAATGCTTCGATAGAAGCCGCAAGAGCGGGCGAAGCTGGTAAGGGTTTTGCTGTGGTTGCCGATGAAATTCGTGACCTTGCGGAGCAATCAAAGCTAGCTGTAACCAATATTCAAACGGTGACGGACGATGTAACGAAGGCAGTTGGAAAGCTTTCCACGGATTCAAATCGGTTATTGACCTTTGTCGATACACAAGTGGTAGAAAGCTTTGATGAATTTGAAAAAATGGCGGATGATTACTTGGCGGATGCTTCCATGATCAGTGATATGGTGTCGGACTTTTCTGCCACGGCAGAAGAGTTAGCTACTTCCATTGGTGGCATTATGGAGGCTATCTCTGAGATTACGACTGCATCAGGAGAAGGTGCGATGGGAACCACTAACATTGCGGATAAGACAACCATTGTGGTATCAAAATCCTCCAATGTTATTCAAAATACGGGGATTGCAGAAGAAGCAGCAAATAAACTATGGAAGAGTGTGGAACAATTTATTATAGCCAAAGAGTAAGCCATTTGGGAGGAATTGTGTATGAATACATCGCTAAAGGGACTTATCCTGTCATTTTGCAAAGCAGTGGATTTATATAATTATTTATTAAAGTACCATCATAGGCGTACGGCGATTGCTGCCTATCATATTGGACAAGCATATGGTCTGGAGGAATCGCAGTAAGTAACTTAGTCATAGCTGCTGCCTTGCATGATATCGGTGCTTTAACGGTAAAGGAGAGAGATGAACTGATTCAAATGGATGTAGAGAACCCAGAGCCGCATTGCAGCTTGGGAAGCTATATGTTGGAATCGTTTGAGCCCTTTCATGCGGTTGCCAAAATAGTATTTTATCATCACTGGGATTATCGGAGAGACCTAGAATTTGTGCCAGAAAAAGGAAGTGTCCCAATTGAAGCGTATTTGTTGCATGTTGCCGACCGTACCGATGTTTTGATTGATCCTAGCATTCCTCTTTTAAAGCAAAGAAAGAACGTTATGGAGCGCATTCAGGAAAAGGATGGCCTATTGTTTCATCCTCAAGCGGTAAAAGCATTTGAAAAAGCGGCACAAAAGGATAGTTTTTGGTTGGATATTGATAATATGACGATGGAGGATGTTTTAAACAGTGCCGTCAGCAAAGAGTTTTCCTTTGATATGAGCATGGATTTGATGGAGCAATTTGCTTTTACACTTTCCAAGATTATTGATTCCAGAAGCCGTTTTACCATTTCCCACTCCTTTGGAGTGAGTGAAGTAGCTTATTGCATTGCGACACTTATGGGATATCCAGAAGAAAAGTGCAGAGAAATTCGGGTTGCTGGCCTTTTACATGATATGGGAAAGATTGCAATACCTACAGAAATCATCGAAAAGCAGGGAAGTCTTACGGCTGAAGAGCGTGAGGATATACAGACCCATGCTTATTATACGAACTTGATTTTGCAGGATATGGACGGACTTGGTGATATTGTAGATTGGGCATCTTGTCATCATGAAAATCATGATGGTACGGGGTATCCGAAAAATTTATTGGAGCATAATATTACGGAGGAGATGGATATTATTTCATATGCCGATATCTATATGGCATTGTCAGAAAATCGACCCTACCGTCATGGACTTTCACAGGAAGAAATTCTTGACATTATGAAAAAACAGTTTGAAAATAAACATGGAACAATCGTTTTTCAAATTTTGGAAAAAATGTGTGCATGATTGATCAAATCTGCAAGGAATCCATACGCGATGGAGAAAATCGATTTTCCATTTTCGAGGAAATGACAAAACAATTTGTTTTGTAGGTTGAATCTATTACAATCAAAGGAGGACACAACGTGAAAAAAGTAAATTGGGGTGTACTTGGAACGGCAAATATTGCAAAAGAACAAACAATTCCAGGGATGCTACTAGCAAATAATGCGACCCTTTATGGAATCGCAGGGCGTGATTTGGAAAAAGCGAAATGGTTTCAGGAAGCGTTTGGATTTGAAAAGGCCTATGACTCATATGAGGCACTGCTAGAGGATGAGAATATTGAAGCGGTCTATATCCCGCTTCCCAATCATCTTCATAAGGAATGGATCATAAAAGCAGCCCGAAAGAAAAAACATATCCTTTGTGAAAAACCGATGGTGCCAACTCCTGAGGATGCCCGCGAGATAATGAAGGTATGCAAGGAGGAAGGCGTTCTTTTGATGGAGGCATACGCCTATCTTCACAGTGACATTACAAAAGCGGTGGTAGAAGAAATGAAACAGCAAACACTTGGAGACATTAAATTGATCGAAGCGGTGTTTTTTATTCCCGAAGTAGACCCCCAAAATATTCGCATGAAACGAGACTATTTTGGGGGTGCGACCTATGATGTGGGCTGTTATAATATCAGTCTTGTGCTTCGTCTTTTATCGCAAATGCCAGAAAAAGTTGAGGCGATGGGTCATTTTACCGATGCAGGAGTGGATGACTACAGCAGTATCTTTATGGAGTTTCCAAACAAGACCTTTGTCAGTACCGCTTGTGGCATGTGCGCCGTAGGACGGGGAGATCGCTACTTTATTTATGGAACCAAAGGGATGCTTGAAGCAAACATCCCCTATAATGCACAAGGAACGCTCTCTTACAAAATTCATAAGGGAGACGAAGTGAAGGAAATAACGATGGAGGTTCCAAACAACTATCAGCTTGAAGTGGAGCAGTTTGGACGCTGTATACTTGAAGGAGAAGCGCCCTTTGTGGAAAATGAATTTTCGCTTCAGGTAGTAGAGGTTATGAAGGCGGCGTTAGACAAAATTGGATATTGAGCACTCATTAAGCGCTTCATAAAATCTTGCCATATGTAATCCATCCACAAGGGCATGGTGGCAAAGGAGCGTGACGGGAATCAGCACGCGCTCGTTTTGTAGAAAATATTTTCCCCAGGTGATTCTTGGGTTAGAATCCGCAGGAGACGGAGTTGGAAGAACAATGGAGGCATAAGAAAGCCACGGCGTGGAAGAGATAAAAAAGTATGAAATACTTTCTGGATCTTCTTCAATGCTTCCATTTCTTTTGGCTTCCTCCTGCTTTCTTTTTGCTTCCGGGAGAAAATCAGAAAACGGCATCCTCTCATCTAAGACACAGTAGCTATAGGTTTCATCTTCTTTCGCCACCGTATGCGAGGTCTTACAAAAGGAGTACTCATAGATTTCGTCCTCTATGATGCGTTGTCTAAGCTGGGGCACCTGATTGGCCGCCGTTGCTACCGCATATAAAAAGGATAAAAAAAAGGGCTGCTTCTTTTCCTTGATGTGTGACAAAAAGTCGGTAATATCTACGTTGATTGTTATTCCTACATAGGGATTTGCAAGCGATTGAAAATAGGAAAAATGTGCAAGTCTAGCGTAATGTTCTTTCTCAATTTTTTTTCTGATGATCGTATCCATAATACCCCTCCAATTATTTATTTACTTTCGGATAGAAACAGTCCCAGTAAGGTCAAGGCAATCCCAAGTGTGGTGACCCATGTAAAGTGCTCCTTTAAAATAAGGATAGAAGTAATAGCGGTCACAACTGTAACCATATAGATATAAACGCTTGTTTTTATTGTGCCAAGAATCTGCACCGAATAATTCCAGGCGGCAAAGCATAAAGCGGAAGCTAGTATACCAAGAAACGCGAGATTTAAAAGAGAAATCATGCTGCGAAAGTCACTTGGCTGCAACGAAAAATCCATTGTGAATAAGGCAGGTATCATAAAAACCAAGCCATAAAAAAAGATTCGTCTGGTGACAGCTAGTATTGGATAGGAATAGGTGCTGATTTTTTTTGTAATGCTCGAATATACTGCCCAGATAAACGCTGCCAGGATGGCCAAGATATCGCCGACTGGCTGAAAGGTGAGCGTGGAAAGGCTTGATAGACTCATACAGGCGATTCCAGAAATTGCCAGCGCAAAGCCCAGAAAGAAACGTAGGGTAGGGCGTTTGTTCTTTTGCACGAGCCAGGATATGAGAGCTGTAAAAAATGGTGAGATTGCAACAATAACGCCAACCTTTGAAGCAAGAGACATGGTAAGTGCGATATTTTCAAATAAAAAGTAAAGGGTTACACCACATATACCAGCCGCCATAAAAAGCAGCTCTTGCTTTTTTTGCTCGATCTTAAGCGTATGCGGATATATAATCCAGAGGATCACATAAGCCAAAATAAAGCGGAGAAATAAAATTTCAATAGGGCGAAAGGTGGTTAGCAGTACCTTGGTCGAGATAAAGGTGGTTCCCCAGATGAGGATACAAAACAATGCAAGTGCATGACCTTGAAAATGCTTTTGTTTCGCTCCGATAGAGGTCTTATTTAGCAGCAGTTCAAACATGATGTCGTCTCCTTTGTGTAAAAAATGGTTCGAAAGCCATCCTTATTCATGCAAGCATGAAACGCATGACTTTTTGACCTTTGTCTTTTATGATACATACGGATTGCTCCGCACAATGTGCTCTCACAATC